>NZ_JBJHZX010000022.1:0-92065 GCF_045310515.1 Candidatus Clostridium eludens
GGAGTTTTTCTTTTTCCTACTCATAGCTATAAGCTTTCCGGAACCACAGGTAAAACCTGTGGTATTCTAAAATAAAATAAAAAACAGACCTCTACATGGGGCGAGGTCTGTTCGCGGTGCCACCCAAATTTTTTCTCAATTAAATAACGGCATATACCGATAAAGCCTACTAGAATTTCAGCTTATAACTCCAGGGCGAGTTCAAAATGTATTATTTATGGGTTCTCACCTAATCCCACTCTCTTTTAAAATAAATATCATATTTACTATTCCCTATCATAGTTTTTATATATAATGCATAATCTACAATGCACAATTTACAGATTGCTTATTTTTAAATATAAAAAACAGACTTCTCATGGGGCGAGAAGTCTGTCGCGGTACCACCCAAATTTTTTCTCAATCAAATAACGGCATTTGCCGGCACAGCTTACTATTATTTCAGCCTGCAACTCCAGAGTGAGTTCAATGTGTACTATTTATGGGTTCCCACCTTTTCCCAATCTCTTTAAAATATAACCACATTTACTAGTCTCTATCCTAGTCTTTATAATCAACTATACGTATGTAAGTATAGTATAAATTAAATTTACTGTCAATAGTTAAATAAATTTTGCTATAAGAAAAATTTATTTAGCCTTGATTTTAGCTCACTAGAAACCTGTTCTAATTCTCCCGTAAAGCTTTTAACATTCTCCATTTTTTCTTTTACTTCAAAAGTAGAAGCGGTTATTTCTTCTGAAGATGCAGCTATTTCTTCTGTAACTGAAAGTATAGAATCCATAGAAGAACTAACTATATCTTTGCTTTTATAAACCTCTTCTATCTGAGTCACATTCTTTTCAATTATCTGAGGCATATTTTCTATAAATTCAATTACCTTACCTAATGTCTGTTTTGTTTCATTTATAGTAGTAACTTGTGACTCTATAACTTTACTTGAGGTTTCTACACTATTTGCAGAAACATTCACTGTGTCTATGAGTTCTTTTATAAGTTCATTAATTTGTTTTACAGATTCAAATGTTTGATCAGATAATTCTTTAATTTGATCTGCCACTACAGCAAATCCCCGTCCAGCCTCTCCTGCCCTAGCAGATTCTATGGATGCATTTAAAGAGAGCAAATTTATTTCGTTTGAAATTCCCTCTATAGTCTCCACTATACTTACTATATCATTAGATTTGTTTAACAATTTTTTTATATTAATATTAGTTTCTTTAGAAGCTTCTATATTCTCTAAATTTTTATTCTCTAGCTCAGTAAGTATATTTACAATATTTGAATTTAACTTACTGGCCTGAAATGCTTCTTCCTTCATAATAATACTGTTTTCCTTTACCAAGTTTATATTTTTTGATAACATATTCATGCTTCCAAGACTATTTTGCATATCTTTTGCAGAGCTACTTATGGCAGAAGAAATTTGTTCCATGGCATCTTTTATGTTATTAGAGTTCTCAGCTGTAACTTCAGTAAAAGATCTTATACTAGTTACTTTTTCATCCAGAATGGCTGATGTCTGTTTTATTTTAATCAACACATTTCTTATTTCGTCTATCATTTGATTAAATATTTCTCCTATAATTCCTATTTCATCTTTATTCTTTACATCAATTTTTACAGACATATTACCTTCCGCTGCTATTTTCATAGAACCTATTATCTGGCTTAAAGGTTTCACTTTCTTTTTCATAAGTGACATCATAGCCAAAATGGAAATTAATATTATGACTATAGATATTATAACTATGCGTATTAAAATTTCATAAGCAGGTTTATAAAAATCTTCCTCATAGCATCCTACATTTATATACCAATCCCAAGGCTCAAAATAGGCTACAGCATTTATTTTAGGTTTTTCTTTAGTTTCTCCTGGGTTTTTCCAATTAAAATCTACTATTCCTCCATTTTGGGGATTTTTAGCTTCGTTTATTATACGCTCTGTCAATTTATTTCCATCAGAATCTGTAACATTTGATATATCCTCGCCTTCTTTATAAGGATGCATCATTTCAATTCCCTTGCTGTTAATGGCATACATATATGCCTGTATATTTAACTCCAGCCTTGAGTTAAGTCCCCTGGTCTTTCCATCAGATTGTTTTGGATTCAGCATTTCACTTTTAAATATCTCCTGAGCTTCTGACCTGGTAAGCTTTCTATCCTGCACTTGTTTTTCCAAAGCATCCATCATTGCAAGACCCATTTGAATTCTATTTTTTATGGCGGTTTCTCCTAACTGAGTTAGTTCTTTCTTTGCATAAAAAAAAGATACGCATCCTACAATAACTACAGAGAATACTATTAGAATAAAAAAACGTAAATAAGAGTAAAAAAAACTTTGACTTAGTTCATCATTTTTGGATTTGATTTTTTTCATAAATACCCCCCCTAAATAAAAATTCGTCCCCCTATGCAAATAATTTATTACCTAATATGTATTCGTAACACAAAGTTATTTCTCATACTATTATACCCTACAATAGTATGTAGTAACAACATAATTTTATTATAAACCCCTGATAGATATCTATCAGGGGTTTATAATAAAAGGAATGTCCACTAGCGGAATTACATTTATTACCGGCTCTTCATAGGGATGAACTTTTTTTATAGCACTTACAGCCTTATCTATTATTTTACTATTACAACAAAATTCTACTTTACATTCCTCTTCTTTACTAATCTCATTTACTTGGCCTTGAAAAGGATTTGCTCCAGCAAGAGGCCTCCAATATCCTGTAACCTTAGAAACAGACATACAATTGTCATAATTTCCTCCTATGCTAAGTGCTCCTATATCATTTAAACTCTCCCTTAATTTAGTCACATAATCTTCTGGTATAAAAGTTTCTATTTTAAAATTTTCATACTCCAAAAGTACCACCTCTTAAAATGAATATTATAGATTTTTATTGAAATTTTTTACTTAGAAAAACTTGCAAAAAAATTTTTAATAGCTTCTATAATCCTAGCAAAAAATCCTTTAGCTTCCTCAGATGATATACTTCCTTTTAATTGGCTTGCCACATTATTTAATTGATCTTTCAAATCAGAAAAATTCAAATTTAAACCATTTATCTTACTCATTAGTGAAACTATTTTATTTATATCTTCAGAGGTCAAATTTACATTATAATTGTTAACTACATTTTGAACTATAGTTTTTATTTCTCCTTCTGTTTTAGGATTTTCTTTAACTACCTCAGTTTTTATTTCATTTATTAAGCCAGCCGCCTGGTCTTTTCCTATCTTATCTCCTAAATTTCCCGTGGTTACCAATTCATCGTTGGCCACCTTTTTTGTTTCTTCACTGATTTTAGTGCCTCCGGTACTGTTTTCAAAACCTTTTAAAATACCTGTAAGGGCTGCAGTTCCAGATACATTAAAAGGGGCAGCTGCCTTAACATTAGCATTTTTTATTCCTGCAGTGATGAGGGCATTTTTTATCATACTACTGCTGACCCAATATATATTGTTTGTGGATACATTTAATCCTCCGCTGGAAGTCGGCTCCACATAAGCACAGGATATGGATTTAGTTCCTATTTGCTCACTGCTTGCCACATCTCCTAAATACTTTTTTTCCTCATCTATGTTTACTTCTATCACATTAGCTTCCTGCTTATTAACTTTAAAATATTCCATCATATCATTCTTTTGCTTGTCTGTAAGATCTCCTCCTAAAGTAACAACCTTATAGGCATCTGCATAGACTTTATTTACCCCCGGTAACAACACCATAGATAAAATCATAAATAATACTAATAATTTACTAGTAAATGCTCTAAACTTCATATTTAAAATCTCCTTTTTAATATACTAATAACTATAATATACTACATTTATTAATATAAAAAGTACTAAATTGTAAATATATAAAGCTTAATTAGGAAGACAGCATTTCTACTACTTTTACCAATCCTATATTTTTTTCAAGCAATCTTAAAAAGTTATATTTTGATTTATCGTAATTTTTAAATATTTCTAGTGCATTTTCCTTATCATTATAAACTTTCCAATAACCACAGCATATACATTTTTTTTCACCGCAGTTTATAAAATCCTCTACATCTCTAACAGGTATGCCTAAAAAAATTCCAATTTCATGAGGACAAGAATTATACTCATATCTATCCTTCAGAAGATTTAACTTATTAATCAAAGACATAGAACTAGAATATCCAAACTTGTTTAAAAACTCAGCATTGTCTTTATAACATAATACTTCAGATAACATTGATTCATTATAAAATAAAAGTATTATTATATTTTCTTTTTTATAAATTTCAAATACTTTTAAACTTATGTTTTCCAAATATTCATTTCCATATTTACACCACAAACTATACATATTTTTATATTTATTGGATATATTAATTATGGAAGATGGTTTGTATCCTGCAATGGTAGGCGATATTGCATAGGTTATAAGATTCATCATATACTCTTTTTCATCTGCACCGTAAATAGACTCAATAAATTCTTCATTTAAATTCTTCATATTCTACCAACTCCTTTAATATAATACTAGGATCCCAAGACAAAAATATACATTGTAATATATTTCAAACTTAGAATCCTGTAGGTATTATTATAATATCCAATTTTCAATTTGATTATTTAACCATTTTAAGGTATCTTAATTAGTTAATTATTTAAAAATGCCCGAAGATGCTTATTTGCTAGTTAGCTGCTTCCCGTCCAAAATTTTTGCATTCCTCTTCTGAAGTTCCTTCTGGCATCTCTTGTACAATTAATCCTTCATTTAATAGATTGGCACCATAGCCTTCCATTCTTTCTACCCAGTTTCTCATCCATTCGCCATCACCCCATCCATAGGATCCAAATAATCCTAGCTTTTTTCCAGACACAGCAGAGGCAGCAGACTCTACAAAAGGTTCCATTTCACTTTCTTCAATGACTTCTGCTCCCATAGCCGGAGAACCTAATAATACTACATCTGCACCTTTTACATCATCAACACTTGCCTCTGAAACATGCAAAAGTTTAACTTCCGCACCTTTTTCTTTAGCACCTTCTTCAATTAATTTAGCCATAGCCTCTGTATTTCCTGTGCCTGTCCAATAAATAATATTTACTTTACTCACTTTTATCATCTCCTAAAGCTCTTCATATAATTGATAATGAATTTCATTACCAATTATATAATATATCTCTTTATTTCAATTGTCAATAGTTCTAAAATTTAAACACCTGAAATAAAAACAGGTTCCTATGATAGTTACACCATCATAGGAACCTGTTAAAGAGTAGGATATACTTATATGATTATTCTAATTCCTTGATTAAATTAGCCATTTCTATAGCAGCCATAGCTCCGTCATAACCTTTATTTCCACTTTTAGTTCCTGCTCTTTCTATAGCTTGCTCTATATTATCTGTAGTAAGCACACTAAATATAACTGGAACATCACTTTCCAGTGAAACATGGGCTACACCTTTTGAAACTTCACTGGACACATAATCAAAATGAGGTGTTGATCCTCTAATTACAGCCCCTAAACATATAACTGCATCATATTTTCGTGAAAAGGCCATTTTCTTTGAGATCATAGGTATTTCAAATGCTCCTGGCACCCAGGTTATATCTATATTATCATCTTCTGCACCATGTCTTTTTAAACAATCTAAAGCTCCGGATAACAATTTTGATACTATAAATTCATTAAACCTTCCTACAACTATTCCGAATTTCAAGCCTCCGGCATTTAGCTTTCCTTCATAAACTTTCATCTTTTTAGTCTCCTTTAATATATTAATAATTTAAAATATGTCCCATTTTTTCCTGTTTTGTTTTAAGGTAGAAAGTATCATAGGCCGATGCCTTCATTTGGATTGGTACTCTTTCTGTAATATTTATACCATAACTAGATAACTGTTTCACCTTATCAGGATTATTTGTCATAAGACGTACATTTTCTACACCTAAATCTTTTAAAATTTGTGCAGCAGCATAATAATCTCTTAAATCATCTTCAAAACCCAGTGCAATATTTGCTTCAACAGTATCTAGTCCTTTATCTTGCAATGCATAAGCCTTTAATTTATTAATTATACCTATTCCCCGTCCTTCTTGATTCATATACAGAAGGATACCTCTTCCTTCTTCTTCAATTTGAGTCATAGCTCTTGCATATTGCTGCCCACAATCGCAGCGAACTGATCCAAAAGTATCTCCTGTCAAACATTCAGAATGTACCCTGCACAAAACTGAATTGCCTTTTGAAATATCACCTTTTACAAGTGCCACATGATGTTCTCCATTTATTTTGTCTACATATCCATAAGCTGTAAACTCCCCATATTTAGTTGGCAGCTTTGTATGTACTGCCTGTTCTATGAGTTTTTCTTTTTGTTTTCTATACTCCTGGAGAGCCTTGATTGTAATAAACTTCAGTTCATATTCTTTTGCAAATTCCATTAGCTCTGAAGTTCTCATCATAGTACCATCATCTCTCATTATTTCACAGCAAAGTCCACATTCTTTTAGATTCGCCAATTTCATCAAATCAACAGTAGCCTCTGTATGTCCATTACGTTCCAAAACTCCATATTCTTTTGCACGTAACGGAAACATATGACCTGGTCTTCGGAAGTCCTCTGGTTTAGCATCTTCTTCTACACATTTTAGCGCAGTTATAGATCGTTCCGCAGCTGAAATACCTGTAGTTGTGCTTATATGGTCAATGGACACCGTAAACGCTGTTTCATGGTTATCTGTATTATTTGAAACCATTTGTGAAAGGTTTAATTTAGAAATCATTTTACTACTCATAGGCATGCAGATAAGTCCTTTTGCATATGTTGCCATAAAATTTACATTTTCCTGGGTGGCAAATTCTGCAGCACAAATTAAATCTCCCTCATTTTCCCTGTCTTCATCATCAGTTACCAGAATCATTTTGCCCTTTTTAAGATCTTCTAAAGCTTCTTCAATGCTACTAAATTTGTTATTCATATATTTCAACTCCTCTTTAATATTAATAATTACAAAACTTATCTACATTCTATTAATTATGTTAACTCGGTGAAGACACCAATTCTATTTCCTAGTTTTTTGTTTACACAAAGCCATATTCCCTTAATAATTCTTCTGTTACATTAGAACTCTCAGCAGGCTTTTCATCTCGTCTTAAAATAAGATTTTCAATATACTTGCCTATCAAATCACACTCTATATTTATCTCATCGCCTGGGCTCTTATATTGTAAAATAGTTTGTGCTTTAGTATGTGGGATTAGCGATACACTAATACACTCTTTACCCACTTCTGCTATGGTAAGGCTTACTCCATCCAAAGTTACAGAGCCTTTTGAAACCATGTATTTTAGTAATTCCAAAGGAGGCTGTAAAGTTAGCCAGGTAGCTATATCTTCTTTCTTTATATCTACCACTTTGCAAATTCCATCTATATGTCCTGTTACTATATGTCCTCCCAGTCTTTCCCCTACCTTAACTGCTCTTTCTAAATTTACGCTACTGTTTCTTTTTAAAAATTTCAAATTACTTTTTCTTAAAGTCTCAGCCATTACATCTACTGTAAAGAAGCTTCCGGTAAAATTTGTTACCGTAAGACAGGCTCCATTTACAGCTATGCTGTCTCCTAATTTAACTTCTTCTAAAACTTTTTTAGAAGAAATAGATATTTTAGAAGAATTTTCTCCACTTTTTATTTCCAATACTCGCCCAATTTCTTCCACTAATCCGGTAAACAAACATTTTACCCCCTCTATTTTTACATTTATATTAAAATTATTTTTCTACATATCCTTGAATTAAAATATCCTCTCCTGATTTTGAAAAATTAATATTTTTTAATTTCACTGCCTTATTTAAATCTTCAACTCCCTTTCCCTCTACGGAAGTTTTTGCATTTAGTCCTCCTATAATTTTAGGAGCCATAAAATAAACAACTTTATCTACAACTTGGGAGTCTAAGGCTGAAAAATTCAGTGTACCCCCACCTTCTATAAGCAAACTATCTATTCCTAGATTACCTAATTTTTTTATTAAATACTTTAAGTCTATATATCCAGATTCATCTTTAGGACAAACCTCTACATCTATTCCCATACTTTCAATTTCACGTCTTCTTGTTATATTATGTTCCTCTGTACAGGCTATTATAATTCTCCTGTGGTTAAGTGTATTAAAAATCTTACAGTTTGGAGGTATTCTAAGTTTAGAATCTAAAATTACAGCTGTAGGACTCTTGCATTTTTTTTCAAGCCTTGTAGTTAAAAGAGGATCATCCAAAAGTATAGTACCTATACCTACCGCAATTGCCATAACCCTGTTTCTTATATGATGAACAAAATTTCTGGATTCCTCACAAGTTATCCACTTTGATTCTCCCGTAACAGTTGCTATCTTTCCATCCAGAGTTACTGCAGATTTTAATATGACAAAAGGTAGTTTTTCAGTAATATATTTTATAAATATTTCATTTACAGCCAGTGCCTCTTTTTCTAAAACATCTGTAACTACTTCTATTCCTTTATTTCTCAAAAGCTCTATGCCTCTGCCTGAAACCAGCGGATTGGGATCCTTTAATGCAATTACTACTTTTTTTATTCCTGAATTTGCTATAGCTTCCACACAAGGTGGAGTTTTTCCATAATGGGAACAAGGTTCTAATGTTACGTACATGTCTGCATTTACAGCTTTTTCTCCTGCTTCTCTTAATGCATACACCTCAGCATGTGGTCCTCCGTAAAATTCATGGTAACCTTTACCCACTATTTTGCCTTCTTTTACTATAACAGCTCCTACTTGAGGATTTGGATTTACAAATCCTTCTCCTTTTAAAGCTAAGTCCAAAGCCATCTTCATATAATATTCATCTCTGTTGTCATGACTCATAGAATTCCTCCTATCCCAAAAGAACATTATTACTTTTATTGTAAATTTTACAAATAAAAATATAAAAGCTGGGCTTATTTTTATCCATACTTAACTACATGCTTAATTTAACTTTTCAGTTCAAAAATCCCCCGAAGAAAACCTTCAGGGGATGAATAAACACAATAAAAACAACTAAGTACATACAAAATTACATACTACAAAAATGCTCCACTTTCTCCATCCAGACTTTTACTGTCGGTACTGGAATCCAACCAGTTCCTGCTGATACTCAGCTCGCGGACTATAACCGCCGATCGGGAATTTCACCCTGCCCCGAAAGCATGTTATTAAGTTTTAACTACAACTCTAATATATACTTCTTTTTTTCACTTGTCAATAAAAACTTTAAAAAAATTGTAATCTATATTACAGCTTTATTGAATTTAATGGCTGATAATGTAAAATTTCATATTTTTAACTGACAATGATTTAAGATTCTACTATGGTAACATACTTTGCCCCTGAAATTTCATCTGGATAGGTAGTTACAGTAATTTCATCTGAAATATTATACTTCCTGCATATTGTATTCAAAATCTGTGATATATTATACTTACTTGAATCATAATTCAATATTTTCACACTTACAGACTTTTCTCCCTGTGATAATGCCTCTTCTACTGCACTATAAAAATCATTATAGTTATCAGCAACTTTTATATCATTACCATAAACGTCTTTCTCGGTTACATTAAGGTTATCAAAACTATATTTGGTGCTAGTACACTCAGGATAATCATCCCTATCCCACCTATGATCTTTAGCAATCTGATCATCGGTTATGTTAAAATAGGAGTGAGAAAGCGTATCTGAACCATCACTTGTAACAGGATCATCCCAAGTAGAATCTAGCTGGTAATACTCCCCTTGTATTTTTACTATATTCCATGCATGTCCAATCCATTCATTGCCATCATTTGCATCTCCTATTACCATCCTACACTCTACACCTGCTGCTATAAGCAGTCTATCCATAGCATCTGCATAGCCCTGGCACACTCCGACTCCATTCATCAAGACCCCATAAGCCGTATAGGAATCTTCTGGCATATTACCTGTATATGCTCTTTCATCATATTTAGTATTATTAACTACATAGTCATGAAGTGCCAGTTCCTTTTCATAATCTTTCATATCAGAAGTAATTAGAGTACTGATTATTTTATCAACCTTTTCCTGCACAGCCTCTTCTTTCTTTATTAAATTTTCCTTTGTATCTATGTATTTGAAATTTATAGTAACTTTTACAGGACTCGTATATTCAATATTGCTTGCTGCGCTTAAATATCTTGCCCTTAGATCAGGATAATCAATTAATATTTTGTTTATAACATCCAAACTATATGTGTCTTTATCATAACTGCCTATATTTAAAATTAAAGTATCTTCATAGTTATCTAATGCACTTTTTATGGCATCATAGTATTGTGAATAGCTTTCTATGTCAGCTGGACTCTGGGAACTATTTTTCTCCACTGTGAAATTATATTTTACTCCTTGGGTTAATTCCTTACCGTCAATAGATTTTAAGCTGCTATCTACCACTAAAACATAGTCTTTCCCTTCTACGTATGAACTTACTGGAGAAACCTGTACTGTGTTTGAGGAAGTATTTATAATATTAACTTCTAAAGGTGTACTAGTGTCCTGTTCATATATTTTTATAGAATTTTTTGCAGAGTCTAAATCAACATCTCTATTAAAAGTAATAGTCCAAATTTTATTACTGCTTACAGCAGAAATACTACTATTGTTCCAAATTCTATATTCTCCTGCAGCATAACAACTTTCACCGGAGAATAGTAAAATAACTACCATACCTGTTATCATAAACTTACATATCTTTTTAAACACTTTATCACCTCCATATAATATTTAGACATCTTAAAAATCTTTTTAATAATTAACTTAAAATAACTATATTATAATTGTGTTACAAATCAATTAACATTTTTAATCATTTTTATTAACATATTTCATATTTTTAAAAACCCTCACAGTCATTACGCATATTCGACTTGTTAATTTTAAGATACCTTATTCAATTATTAATTATCTGATTAAAATACATGTTGTAATATATTCCTTTTCTTCTCATTAGCTCATTATGATCTCCAGCTTCTGCGATTGTTCCTCCATCTATTACCATTATAATGTCTGAATCTCTAATGGTACTTAGTCTGTGGGCAATTATAAAACTGGTTCTTCTCCATATAAGTTTACGCATGGCTTCTTGTATTTTAAGCTCTGTTCTGGTATCCACATTGCTTGTAGCTTCATCCAAAATGAGTATGGAAGGCTCTGAAAGTATGGCTCTTGCTATAGCTATAAGCTGCCTCTCTCCCTGGCTTAAATTGCTTCCTCCTTCCTGAAGCATAGTATCATATTTATGAGGAAATTTTTCAATAAACTGATCTGCACCTGCTGCCTCTGCTGCCTCTTTAACCTGTGAAAAATCCGCATTTAATCTGCCATATTTAATATTTTCAAGTATTGTACCTGTAAAAAGATAGGTATCCTGAAGAACTATGCCAAAACACTTTCTAAGACTATCTCTTGTATAATTCCTTATGTCTATTCCATCAATTAAAATTTTTCCACTGGACACATCATAAAACCTGGCAAGCAAGTTTACAATAGTTGTTTTTCCCGCTCCTGTAGGTCCAACAAGGGCAACACTTGTACCCTGATTAATCTTAAAGCTTATGTTATTTAATATTGGAACGTCCTTTCTATAACTAAAATTTACATTTTCAAAATCAACCTGACCTCTTGTATTTTCAAGAGTTATAGCTTCAGTATTATCCTCCATCTCCTCTCTTTCATCCAATATATCAAATACTCTCTCGGCACCGGCAACAGCAGACTGAAGTGTATTAAATATGCTGGCTATATCATTTAATGGTCTTGCAAATTGTCTGGAATAACTTAAAAAACTAGCTATAATTCCCACAGTTATAATATCTTTTACAGCCAAGATCCCCCCCACACCAGCTACAGCAGCAAAACCTATGTTATTTATTACATTCATAATAGGCATCAAAAATCCAGACCAAATTTGAGCTTTCAATCCTACCTGATTTAGATTGCCATTTATTTCTTTAAATTCTTCTATGGCCTTCTGTTCATGATTAAAAGCCTTTACCACATGAATACCTGATATATTCTCCTCTATATGTCCATTGAGTTTTCCAAGCTCTACCTGCTGCCTTTTAAACAATACGCTGGTATTCTTTGCTATACTTTTAGTAAGAAAAAATACCATAGGCACTGTAATAAGGCTTACAAAAGTCAAAATAGGACTTAAGATGAGCATCATAATAAAAGATCCTAAAACTGTCACTACTGCTGACATAAGCTGAGTAGTGGATTGTGATATGGTAGAGCTTACATTTTCTATATCATTAGTTAACCTACTCATTATCTCTCCGTGAGTATTGGTGTCAAAAAAAGAAATGGGCAATTTTTGAAGTTTGTCAAATAGACTTCTTCTAAGATTCATCACTATTTTCTGAGCAGTACCAGCCATAAGCCACCCTTGAAAGAAAGTCAAAATTCCATCTAATATATATGTAACTAAAAGTAATATAACCATTACAGACAATAGATTAAAATCCACTTTTCCCTTTAATTCTGACATAGCATCAATAGATTTTCCTATAAGGTAGGGTCCTAGAAGGCCTATAATAGAATCTATTATTACAAACATAAATATTATGACTAAAAGTCTTCTTTCACTTCCGAAATACTTCCAAAGTCTAAATAAGGTCTTCTTAAAATTTTTTGGTTTTTCCACAGGACCGATACTTCCTCTTCCTCTTACTCCTCTTCTCGGTCCCAGAGGCATTTTTATATCACTCTTATTATATTTGTCCCTCTCACCCATATATTAAATTACCTCCTTTCCAACTTGAGACAAGAAAATATCTCTATAAACCTCACAGTTTTTCATAAGCTGTCCATGCTTTCCCATCCCCACCAATTTCCCTTCATCCAGCACAATTATATTGTCTGCAGATATTACAGATGATATTTTCTGGGCAATTATTATGCAAGTCAAATTACTTGAATACTTTTTAAGTTTTTCTCTTATCTTAACTTCCGTTGCTGCATCTACAGCACTTGTACAATCATCAAGTATAAGTATTTCAGGTTTTTTAATTAATGCACGAGCTATGGAAACTCGCTGTTTTTGACCTCCTGAAAAATTGACTCCTCCCTGTCCAAGTCTTGTATTGTATTGTTCCGGGAAGCTAGATATAAACTCATCCGCTTCTGCAACTTCAGCTGCCTTTTTTACCTCTTCCAGTAAAGCATTCTCTTTGCCCCATCTTATATTTTCCAGAACACTTCCTGTAAACAGCATTGTCTTCTGGGGTACAAGGGCTATTTTTTCTCTTAAAATTTTCTTATTTATATCCTTTACATCTACTCCATCAACCTTTACTCTTCCAGAGGTTGCATCATAAAATCCTGGAATTAAGTTTACAAGGCTGCTTTTACCTGAACCTGTGGCTCCAATAATTCCCAAGGTTTCCCCTGGCATACAAGTAAAGCTAATATCACAAATAACCTGATGGCCATTTGCATAGGAAAAGCTCACATCTTCAAAATCTATTCTTCCACTTTGTTTTAAGTTTGAAATACCTTCATTAAAGTTAATACTACTTTTTTCCTCAATTATTTCAAAAATACGTATTGCAGAAGCTTTAGATCTTACAAACATATTAAAAACTGCAGATATCATCATAATTGAATATAATATTTGAGTCATATAATTTGTGAATGCAATTATTTGTCCTACTTGCATACTGCCACTGTTGACATATTTTCCTCCAATCCACAAAACACATACTATTCCTATATTTATAACTAAACTTCTAGTAGGAGAAAATATTGCCATTACACGCATTGCAATGACCGATAGCCTTCCTAATTCCTCATTTGCACCTTTAAACCTTTCACTTTCATAATTAAATCTATTGAAAGCTTTTACCACCCTTACACCGGACAAATACTCCCTCATTACAGAATTCACTCTATCTAAAGCTATCTGAACCTTCATAAAATATGGGTATCCTATATTCATATTCAAAAATATAAATACAGCTACAATTGGTATTATAATAAAAAGTATTATTGCAAGATGTAAATCAAGCCTTGATGCCATGATAATACTTCCAATACACACAAGAGGTGACTTTACAAATATTCTCATAAGTCCATTAACAAAATTTTGAACTTGAGTTACATCGTTGGTAAGACGTGTTATAAGAGAACTGCTTTCGAATTTATCAATGCTGTCAAAAGAAAAACTTTGAATCTTTTCAAATAAATCTGCTCTCAGTTCTGCACTAAATTTTTGAGACACCCTTCCAGACAATATATTACGTCCTGAAGCTCCCATTGCTCCCACGGCCGTAACCAGAAGCATTATCAATCCTTTTTGAATTACATAATCCATCTGTTTGTTTGCCACACCTATATCAACTATTTTGGACATTATAGTAGGCTGCATTAAATCGCATAATGCCTCAATAGAAAGAAAAAATATAGCAAGACAAAATCCTTTCCAGTACTTATTTATATATTTTTTCATAAATTTCAAATATATACACTCCCAAAATTCATTCTATTTATTAATAATATTATTTTTAGAAAATAAATTCAAATATAAAAATTCTTTTTAATGCACGATTAAGAAATCTATTTGAGCCATATCTACAAATTGTCCACTTAATCAAATAAAAAACTTCCTATAGAAAAACTATAGAAAGTTATTTTATATTATTAATAATTCTCTTAGGATATGACAATATCTACTGGAATTCTTTAATTTCATCTATATATGATTATATAACCAATTGTGTAAGTCTTTCATCACCTCATTTCTATTTACTTCTCTAAGCATCTCATGTCGTCCATTTTCATATATTTTATAAGTGGCATCTTCAATTCCATATTGTTTATATATTTTAAACAGTTCCTTTATACCCCTGCCATTATCTCCAAAAGGATCTTTGCTCCCTGATATTGAAAATATAGGTAAGTTTTTAGGTATTTTTTCAATAACCCTAGGTTTATGTATATCCTTTAAAGCATTAAATAAATCATCAAAATAGCCCGCTTTATACTCTATTGCAGCATAAGGAGAACTTAGTGTATTTTCAAGCATATCAACATCACTTGTTAGCCAATCATATTCCGTCTTGGGAGGCTGAAATTCATCATTAAAATGTTCAAAAAATGCATTGGAAGCTTCAGTACTTACAGACTTTCTTCCAACTTTCCTCACTTCCCTGTTTGATATTTCAGTCAATTTTATTATCTTCTTTATATGAATTGGGCCGGTAGTACCAGAATATATGATTCCATTTACTTCATCACCATATTTATATGCATATATCTGAGCCAAAACTGACCCTAAGCTGTGACCTAAAAGAAAATTTGGCAATCCCGGGTTTTCTGCCTTGATAATATCCGTTAATATTTTAATATCTTCAACCATCCAATTTATTCCGTCTTCTCCCATGTATCCTGCATTTTCCATATAAGAAGGTTCATTTATATCTCCTGCTGTTCTGCCATGTCCACGTGCCTCATTAATATATACTATAAAACCTGCTTTAGCCATCTCTTCACTAAATTCTCTATAATAATCAGTAGTTTCTCCCATACCATGAGCTATTTGTATTACACCATATATTTTCTGATTTTCAGTCGGACACCATTTTTCAGTAAAAAAATTTATATCTTGAGAATCCTTATAGAAAAACGTGTCAGACTTATATGCTGCATTTGTACTCACACATTACTCCTCCTTTATATTTTCTAGATTTGCTATTTATTTTATATATCTAAAGCCTGCTCAAAATCTGCTATTATGTCTTTAATATCTTCAATCCCCACAGACACTCTAATCAATTCAGGCGTTACCCCTGCCGCCCTTTGTTGTTCCTCTGATAATGCCAAATGAGTTGTACTTGCAGGATGAATTACATATGTTCTTACATCACCTAAATTAACAACTATAGAAGCTAATTTCAACTTTTCACCTACAGCTTTTGCCGCCTCAATTCCTCCTTTCACACCAAAAGTCAGAATCCCGCTTCCTCCACCTTTCAAATATTTCTTAGCCCTTTCATATTCTGGATCTGATTCTAAATAAGGATATCTCACCCATTCAATTCTAGGATGCTGCAGGAGATATTTAGCTAAACTTAAAGCATTATATGAATGCCTTTCCATTCTTAAATGTAATGTTTCTAATCCTAAATTTGTTAAAAATGCATTAAATGGAGCTGGTGCCGCACCAAATTCTTCTACTAGATTAGTTCTCAACTTTCCTGAAAAAGCACGTTTTCCAAATGCATCAACAAATACCAAAACTGCTGGCCCAGTTGGGGTTGTATAATCTGGAAATTTTCCATTTGCCCAATTAAAGTTTCCACCATCAATAATTATTCCTCCTAGTGACACTGCATGTCCATCCGAATATTTAGTAGTAGAGTGAACAACTATATTTGCTCCATATTCAAAGGGACTTGTTAAATAGGGTGTTGCTATAGTATTATCAACAATAAATGGTATATCTAGTTTTCTTGCTATAGAAGAAAATTTATGAAAATCTAGTACATTAAGTCCTGGATTTCCTATAGTTTCACCAAATATTAGTTTAGTATTTTCCTTTTTTACTGCTAAAATTTCTTCTTCAGAAGCTGCTGGCTCTACAAAAGAAACATTAATACCCAATTTAGGGATAATTGTATTAAAAAGATTGTATGTACCTCCATACAGATTTGAACTTGCAATAATGTGATCTCCTGCATTAGCAATGTTTATTATAGAATAAACTACTGCGGATTGTCCTGATGCGGTGGCAATTGCTTCAACCCCCCCTTGTAGTTCTATATATTTTTTTTCAAGGGCTGTTACTGTTGGATTTCCTATTCTTGTATACAAATATCCCCCTGTTTTCAGTGCTTCTACATCTGCACTCACTGCTGCTACCTTTGCTACTTCATCAAAACTATCATATTTATATGATGTACTTTGAATTATGGGTACCACTCTTGGATTACCTGAATTAGGTGAATACCCTCCTTGCACTGCTTTTGTTCCTATTCCAAATTTTTCACTCATAAAAAATCCTCCTTTTGGTAATTTGGGCATACTTTCATAATAATTATATAGATATATATGTAATGAAATAATTTTTAAATTTAGTGGGATAAATAAAGAGGTCAAAGCTCATATACTATAGAGATTATGCACTAAAAACTCTATAATAAGTAAACCTTGACCTCTAGTTTGTCTAGTTAATCAAATAAAAAAACTTTCTATAAGAGAAACTACAGAAAGTTACATTCCTTACGTTTCTCATCTTTCAGGTTTCACCTGCTGGAATTAGCACCATTGAATATATTTATAAATACACTCAGGTTGCCGAGCATCATAGGGCCAGTCCCTCCGCTACTCTTGATAAGAAATTTCATTTTAAATTTTTACAACTGACACATATAACAATTGATTTACATATAATCATATAATTTCTAAATTATTTTGTCAATAGTAAATTAATTTTCAAAATGAATTTTGATTTTAAATAATGCAAAAATCAAAATTATGTTGTATAATTATCTAAAAATGGCTTATTATATTATGTAAACTTATATTATTATGAAGTTTTACTTACAGAGGTGGTAAATTTGAATAAATTTTTAGATAGAATTTCTTATTACTTTAAAGACAGCTACGGTATTGATACACTTTCTAAACATCTTTATATTGCAGGACTTGTACTTTTTCTTCTTAGACCTGCCTATACATTAGGTTTTGTGTTTATTATATACAGCAGCTGGAGATGTCTCTCAAAAAATAAATACAAAAGATACAGGGAACTCCAAGCTTACGAAAATTTTATTTCACCCATAATTTATAGATTTAAGGGATTTGGAAATTCAATGAATCAAAATAAATACTATAAAATATTTAAGTGTCCAAATTGTAAGCAAAAATTAAGAGTACCAAAAAAGAAAGGAAGAATAACTATAACCTGCAAAAACTGCGGAACTTCATTTAAAGGCAAATCTTAACTAGTGCTGACAATAATATAGTTGCGGTAAGCATTTTTTTATTTAATATACTCACCGCAGCTAATTTTTAGCTAAAATCTCTTAGGTCTTTATTTCTTGAAAATTTGTACATGGATATTAAAAAGAAAGCTGCAGCAAAAGCCAATATTATAGCAATATTTAAGTATATGCTGTAAATTGAATTTCCCTTTTGCAAACTTGAAATTGAGCTTAATACCCACCTTTGCGGCATAAAATCCGATATTCTCTGAAAATACTTAGGCATATATTCTACCGGGAAAAAGCATCCTGAAATCAGGCAGGTAGGGGTTATTATTAAATTTTGCATTGCCGAAACACTAGCAGAATTATTGCTAAAAGACACTGAAAGCTCAGCAAATCCAATTCCTACAGGTACAAATAATATAAGTATGAAAAACATCTTGAAAAATGAAACTCCCATATTTATATGAAATACATACGCTAATAATATTAAAGTTAAAATTATCTCTCCTGTAATGACTAAAAAATTCACTATTATATTGGCAAATATATATTTTTTAGAGCTTATCGGAGAAGAAAATATCCTAAAATAAGTTCTATTTTCCTTTTCCTTTAATATTATTTCAGCTAAATTTGTGGCTGACATTAAAATTATCATGAGCAAAAATCCTACAGCACAGTTAGTTATATTTTTATATTTTGCATTATCCTTTACAGAGCTTACATACAGCTTAAAACTATTTTTATGGTAACTATTGTACATTTTATAAAATACATCTTTATTTCCATGGGCCGCACTACTCATAGCTGCAATATTATCTATATAATTATAGAGGTGATATTTTACATAAGCTGTACTCTGCTTTCCTTTTATAGAAATTATCTGAATATTTTCAGGCTTTCCCCTGTATACACTTTCAGAAAATCCAGGATTAATTACTACAACACAATCTAATTTTTTTGAAGTTATACTGTTATTTACTTCTGATGCACCTATAATACTTACATTAAAATTATCCAAACTCTTAAGATAAGTCACGGTATCCCTTGATATATAGTTATTATCATTATTAACTATACCTATCTTGGATATACTTTCATTAGAGCTGCCGTAAGCCATTAAGGCTATAATAATTCCCACTATGGGCAGCAGTACATAGAAAATTATATTGGATTTCTTTCTAAAAGTAACTTTTAAACTATTTTTAACCAGCCATAATATATCCCTCATATTAAATGCCCTCCCTTTTTCCTGCCACTACTGCAGAAACTAGTAAAAACACACAGGCTATTGCTATATTTAAAGTTACTATTGGTAAAATTGCTCCAGTATCGTTAGCATAAATAAGTTTACTTAATCCTGCATTATTCCACGTGAGAGGAGACATAGCAACAACTATATCCATGAAACTTTTAGAGCTTGCGGAAGTACTTACTGGAAAATATGCTCCTCCTATAAAGGCTACCACTTGAATTAAAATTATTACAATTGGCCTTACCACTTCCTGCCTTTTTACCATATAGCTTATCCCAAGGCCAAAGCTCACCGCTAATATTACCTCCGTGAGCAATGCAATCAATACAAGACCTATATGTTGTCCCCAATTGGCCTTAAATACAAATTTACTTACAGCCACTACAATATATACACAAAAAACATTCTGTGCTATAGACCCAATCACCTTACCCACCAAAATTTCACTTCTGCTTACAGGTGCAGCCATGAGCCTTAAGGCCGTATTTTTAGTTCTCTCTTTTCTCATTAAAGAAGTACTGCTAATTGATGCATATAGTGCTATGAGAGTACTCATAGACATAGAATAGTAATCCATAGAACCTGGAGCTTTCCCAGAATTTAAAGAAACCTCCTTTATATAATCATCTTTATTTTGCGCAGCTGCAATTTTGTTTACACCCTGAGGATTAACTTTCATAACCTCTGAAATTAAATTATATTTACCTATAAATCCTTCAAGCATTCCTTGAACTATACTATTTTCAATAGAATTCCCATCATTTTCATATAGCTTTACACTTTCTTTACTAATTTCAATATAGGCATTATATTTATTCTGCTTTACCTTAAGTAAAGCATCTTCCTTATTAGATGAGGCAGTGAAATTCATTCCTTCCTTTTTGCCCTGATTCATAAATTCACTAAAATACCTAGAAAATTGTTCACTTTCACTATTTCTATATAATATATTTATTTTATCTTTAGATACAACATTTGAATTGTCACTATCAAAAACAGATGAAAAAGCTGTTCCCAGTATTAAAATCAATACTATAGGGAAGGCCAGCATAAATACCAGAGTTCTTACATCTCTTATACTCTCCTTCGCTTCTTTAAATGCAATATTTAATATATTCAATTATTTCCACCTCCCTTTAGTCTCTTAATTTTCTTCCTGTTAACATAAGAAATACCGTTTCTAAATTAGGAGTTTTTTCCTCTAAATTTCTTATTTCTATACTATTACTTATAAAATACTGAATTATTTTATTTAAATTATTGATCTCCACAGAGGAATTTACCTTAACTAAGTTATCCCTAATTTCTACTGAAATTACTCCATTTATTTTTTTTACATCATCTTCATTTAATTCATCTGCAGATTTTACTTTAAACAGATATTCATTAGTGTTGGTAACTATTGATTTTAATTCATCTTTTGTTCCGTCTGCTATTATTTTTCCATGATCAATTATAGCCACTCTAGAACATATTTCCTCAACTTCTTCCATGTAATGACTAGTATAGATTATAGTACATCCCATTTTATTCAGTTCTTTAACAGAGTTTAAAATATACTTTCTAGATTGAGGATCTATTCCCACAGTGGGTTCGTCCATTATAATGAGCTTTGGTTTATGGGCTATGGCACAGGCTATATTAAGCCTTCTCTTCATACCTCCTGAAAAATTTCTAGAGTATTCTTTTTTCTTATCAATAAGCCCCACAAATTTAAGTGCCTCTTCAGATTTCTCCTTCAGCTCTGTACCCCGCATTCCATATAATCCTGCAAAAAACTTCACATTTTCATAAGCTGTAAGCTCTTCATAAATTGCTAGCTCCTGAGGTACTATGCCAAGATTCATTTTTGTAAATCTACTGTTTCTTTTTATATCTTTATCCAAAATCCTTATAGTTCCCTCTCTGCTTCTCAAAAGCCCTGAAATTAAGTTTATAGTTGTACTCTTTCCAGCACCATTTGGACCTAGAAAACCAAATATTTCTCCTTTTTCTACTGACAAGGATATATTATCTACTGCTATAAAATCCCCATATTTTTTAGTAAGGTTCTTTATTTCTAATGCTTTCATAAAATCACCCCTCCATTCAATTGATAATTAACTATTTCATGAATTAATTATATAAAAAAAAGGCAAACTTATTTAGTATATAAATTCACCTTTAATACATGAGAATATTCACTTTTTACATTTATATATTCATGAAGTTTTTAATAGTCCTATCTATGTATCCGAACGCTACCATTGCTAACACCCCCACCGCACTCTGTGAAAGCGATTCACACAAAATTAAAAATTTTGGTTCTCTGCTTTTCTATCAAAGTGGGGGATAAGAGGTGCTACGCGCCTGGATAAGTTCTTCCCCTAAAGGATAACGTATTCTAAGTGCTAAAGACACTAAGAATACTGTTAATAAGGTTCAGATGGAGAAAAGTATTTCTCATAAGCAAACTCCACCTGAACCTAAGAATCACTTGATAGGCAATAGCGTAGTTACTGAAAATCCACTGCTTCCATCTACTATTATTTTACCCCCCACAGCCCCGGTTCTCTCTTCCATGCCAATTATGCCAAGGCCCTTTTTTATTATCTTAAAACCTATGCCATTGTCTTTCACTTCCACTTTTATAAATTTATTAAACACTTCTACATTCACCAATATGCTGGAGGCTTTTGAATATTTCATGGAATTGGTCAGTGCCTCTGAAGTATTTTCAATAATTATCTTCCACTGAACATATGTTATAATATCCATATCTCCTTTATAAATTAGAGAAGTTTTTACGCCACTTTTTCCAATGAACTCATCTATGGTTAACTTTAATCTATTAATTCCTATTTGTTCTTTAGGGGGTTTTAAATTTTTAAGAGTAATTCTTATGTCCTCTATACCCTGCTTAGATATATTTATAGAATTACACAATAATTCTTTAGCTTTTTCTATATCTGTATCCATTAAAGATTTTGCCGCTTCCATTTGTATTAGGGCGCCAGTCATTGAATGCCCTATTTTATCATGCACAGTCTGAGACAACCTATTTCTCTCTTCTAACCTACAGGTATATTCTACTTGCTTTGAATATTCTCTGCTTTCATTAAAATTTCTAGTCAATCTATCTATGGCTTTTCTCATGCTGTCACCTTGCTTTTCTAACTTTAAAAGTCTATTTGTATATATACTGGACATGGTAAATATAATAAAGCTAAATGCTAATACCATTAAATAAACAGGTAATAGACTCCTAGACATAAATACAGCAGGAATGAACCCCAACAATAGAATATTTATACTTTTATCCGTATAATAATTTCCCAATTCATATACATTCATAGGAAAAAATATAATAAATACAGTATCTATTTTCACATATCCTACAATAATAAGTGCTATAGATAATGCTGTGAATATTTTCTTATGCCTATGCTCTTTTAATATATAAATACAGGTATTTAATGAAACATATATGAGCAGCCCCAACACCATAATTGCTTCATTATTCTTAGGATAACTTGTATATTGTATTATAATATATAAAATTAATATGATTTTATTTATAATTATCCAGTATTCCATAATATTCTCTACTCTAACCTACTCTTTAGATAATAAATTGCTATTTGAGTTCTATGTTCAAGAGAAGTTTTGCCCAAAATAGAAGTTATGTAATTAGCAACAGTCCCTTCTGATATAAAAATTTCTTTAGATATCTCCTTATTAGAATAACCTTTGGCAATGAGCTCTATAATATTTAATTCTCTTTCTGTAAAAATACTTTTATCTATTTTTTTACAGCTATTATCTTCTTTTAAATTTTGTTTTATTTTATTAAACACCACATCCTGCATAACATTATTACCATTATATACACTTATTATGGCATTTCTTATTTTCTCCGGATCATTATTTTTTAAAAGATATCCCTTAGCTCCATTTTTCACAGCATCAAGTATGTACTCATCATCATCAAAGGTTGTAAGTATCATGGGTTTTGTATTTGTACTTTCAGATATAATTTTGGCTGCTTCCACTCCATTTATACCAGGCATTCTCACATCTAAAATAGCTATATCCACTGAATTATTTTTGTAGTAGTCTACAGCAGTTTTTTCATCTTCTAAGGTAGCTAATACACTAAATTCATCATAAGTATTTAAAATTATCTTCATGCCTTCCCTTACAAAAGAATTGTCATCAGCTATAATAATTTTTATTTTCATAACCATTGCCCTTCTTCAAACTTAATCATCTATCCTTATATTTATTATATTTTATTTTATGTAAACAGGCAAAATTATATTGAAATTAATTAAAAATGCACCAGTTTAAATTTACAGGTGCATTAAGTGAAATAAAATATTATCTACTTATTATTAAGGTAAAGGAACATGATATCCAAAAGAGTGCCACACTCCAAAGTTATCCTTCACAGTTATACCTCTCTGACCTCCTGATGCAGCATCAGTATAATAGGGATATTTTTTTCCTATTGTGTAGTGACCTTCATAATTACCTGAAAAAGTTACAGGTACAGCATCAAACTGCAATTGTGTATCTGTTACTTTCAAAACATTAGTTGTTTTAGTAGAATTTCCATAATTGGACTGGGAAATTTTTTGAACATTACTTTCAGCTTTCAGCATATTAATGTCATTTTGCATAGCTTTTATAGTCTCTTCATAATCCGGGCATTCTGAATTACAAACTAAAGGTATACACAGACGCTGGCCAACTCTTAGATAATTGGGATCAACACCTGGATTTGATTCTAAAATACTTTCAACACTGACATTATATGCTTGTGCTATTTTATATAATGTATCACCTGGCTGAAGTATTTTTGATGTATGATTTGGCGGACAAGCTGGTATACATATAACTTGCCCTACTCTCAGATAATAGGGATCTATTCCCGGGTTTGACGCCACTATTCCTTGGACACTAACCCCTAATCTGTATGCAATCCTATTTAAAGTATCACCTGATTGTATAGTATATGGATAATGAGTTGCAGGACACTGTCTATAGTAATTGTAAGGCATAATAAGCTTTTCCTTCCTAATATATATTTATCCCATACATTCTATGTATTAAAAATATACTTTGTTACACTAGACATTTATCCCAATATTTTTAAATAATTTTTGAATAATTTTCCGTTTTATATAGAATAATAAGTACTGTAAAAAATTTTTAAAAATTTAGGAGGTACATTATTATGCAAATTAACACTAATACTTTCAATCAACAGGGAGTTAACGCTCAACAATTAAAATTTATTCCAATGTCATCAAATATTTCGAATTCCGGTGCTGCTGTTAACTATGGAATTACTGCATATCCTGGACTCAACAATACTTTCGGTACTCCTCAGGCTATGGCAAACCAGATGATAAATTCTCAAATTGGATTAAGCCCTTATCAGATGGTTACTACACCATACATTTTCGCATCTCAAGCTAATCAAATGGCAAGTGGAGTTTTTAATAACATGATATGCCATCACCATCATCCAATGATACACAGTATTACGGTTCAACCTACTATAGATATCTCAGAAACATCCAGTGATATTATGGTTTCTGCCTATGTATCAAATTCAGCAATAAATGACTTAAAACTTAACGTTACTGATGATTCATTAACAATTTCAGGTACTTTATTAAACGGATCTAACCAATTTGTATTAAATAGAACAATTCCTCTTTCCACAAGCATAAGAGCAGAAGCCGTTGATGCCACTTTACAAAGCGGAGTTCTAGAAATCAGATTACCAAAATCAGAAAAATCAAACAGGGTAGCACAGACTTGCAAAAATACAAATGCTATAATGATAAACAGCTAAGTTTATTACATCTATATAGGCATTTTCAGGAACTTAAGAATAATTAACAAGTTTAAAGTGCCTTACATAAAATACTCAATTAAGCTTATACTGCTGGTATATACTGACCAGCAGTTTTTAAGATTTTTTGTTGAAAAACAAAAAATTGTGGACAGACACGAAAACCTACGCTATTCTATAAATATAAATTATTTAATTTTGACAAAAGGATGTGTAATCAATGGATTTATTTAAGAAAGTTTTTACAGAAGAATTTATAAAAAAGCTTTTTGCAATATTTTTATTGACAATCTTATTTTATTCTATAAAAACCATGATTACATTAGTTCTCTTAACTTTTGTTTTTTCCTTTTTATTCTACAAAGCAATTAACTTTATATACAGATTTATACATAAAATATTTCCAATTAAGAAAAAAGTGATGACAATAATAATCTACATATTAATACTTCTTGGAATATGTTATTTGCTCTATAATTGTATTCCAGCAGTTATTAAACAGTTATTTTTTATAAGAAGGCAGCTTATTGACTTCAATGTTAATAATTATAAAAACATACTAGATAATAAAGTTATATGGTTTATAAAACAAGCCAATATAAACACTTATATTAGTGAAAGTGGAGGTTTAATTCTAAGATGGGCACTTAAAATGGAACAGTTAAGTGTTAATATTCTATTTTCTTTTGTACTCAGCTTATTGTTTATTCTAGAACAAGATAAAATACTAACCTTTACAAAAAGAATTGAAAAAAGCAAAATAGCTTATTTTTATAATTATTATAAATATCTAGGTAAAAAATTTTTAAGTTCTTTTGGGAAAATAATGGAGGTTCAAGCTATTCTTTCTTTGATAAATTCAGTTCTGGCGTCCATAGGACTTTTATTTTTAGGTTTCGATAATGTATTAGGTTTAGGTGCTATGTTATTTATATTAGGGCTAATACCTGTAGCAGGACTTATTATAGCTATTATACCTTTTATAATAATAGCTTTTAGCCTTGGTGGAATACCTAAGGTAATTGATGTACTGGTAATTCTCGGGGTTTTGCACCTGATGGAAAGTTATATAATAAGACCAAAATTGATGTCTATGTCAGTACATTTACCTATATTCTTTATATTCCTAGTTTTAATTTTTTCTCAGCACTACATGGGAGTGTGGGGCTTGATTATAGGCATACCACTATTTGTATTTTTACTGGATATTCTCCAGATATCCTAATGAATACTTGAACTTATTTACAAAATATTTAAGAAATATACATACTTACTTAAAAATATACATGTATTATAATATTGTACAATATAATTTTAGTGAAAACACTTAATCCCCAAATTAGAATTATTAAGGAAATAAGTACTGTTTTAGGTACTTATTTTTCATTAAACTCTAAAATCATATCATACCATTTGGCGCCTCCATGTACCGATTGTGATACACCTTTGTTTTTATATCCAAATTTTTCATAATAATGAATGAGTTTATCTTTACAAGTTAAAATAATACCTTTACGACCTGCTAATCTTGATACTTCTATCATATGATTCATCAACTGTGCCGCAACTCCTCCATTACGATAATTGGGCATTACATCAAGCCCAAAGATAGTCTGATAATCTCCCTGCGGAATATGTAATGTGCAATCTTTATAAAGTTCATCATAAATAACAGTTCCATTAATAATACAGCCATTGATAAATCCAATTATATTTCCATCTATTTCTGCTACAAAAAAACTTTCTGGAAATGTCTTAATTCGTTGTTCTATGGATGCCCTGCTAGCTGCTTCTGCCTCTGGAAAACAATTTGCTTCCACTTTTGATACTGCCTCCAAATCTTTCATAGTTACTTCTCTAATTTTAATATCCATTATAATCTTCCTTTCATAAATATCTGAAATACAAATTAAAAATAGCTTATTATATATCTTCTATAGCAACAGCTCTTACTGGAGAGCCATCGGCATTTTCATTTTTCAAGGGCATAATACTTAAAATAAAGTATTCACTAGTAATGGAATCTAAGTTTGTAAGATTTTCAATAATTACAATATTCTTTTTCATCAATATTTTGTGAACTGGAAATGTAGTTGACTTTATACTATCAATTGAAATAGCATCAATACCAACACCCTTCAAATTGAATTCTGACAGCCATGCAGCCGATTCTTCACTTAAATACGGAAAGTCTTCATAATACTTTTCCTCTCCCCAATATTTACTCCAGCCTGTCCTTATTATAATAAACTCAACATTTTTCATTTTATCTTCATAGGGCTTTAAACTATTAATATCAATAGATTTTATATTTTTATTTGAAAAATCTACAATACCAGCATTGCCTATAAAATGTTCTATAGATAAATTGTCTAAATAAGGTCCACTACTTAACATGTGTGCTGGTGCATCTATATGTGTACCTGTATGAGAGTACATAGTAATTTTAGCTTCTCTAAAACCATCTTTCTCCACACTATTTGCCTTTTCAAAAACTGGCTGTTCCGTTCCAGGAAAAACTGGCATCTGTGAACAAATAACATGTGTTAAATCAGTAATCTTCATTTATTTGTGGCAAATATACTCTTACTCCCTACTTACTACTTACCACTTTTCACCTCACTTTCCTTTTAATATTCCTGTCAACACAGTAATTAGGTAATACTCACATCCTTTTCAAAGGATGTGAATATCAACATTTATAATAAAAAGCATTCAAATCAGACCAGAGATTGAATGCTTTTTACTAATTACTAACTATCTATGTACATCAAGTGATCTTTCTAAATATCATATGCAAGCCAGTGCTTGTTCTAAATCTTCAATTATATCATCAATATTTTCAAGTCCCACGGAAATCCTAACTAATCCTGGAGTTATTCCTGCAGCTGTCAATTGACTGTCTGTAAGCTGTCTGTGAGTTGAACTAGCTGGATGAAGTACGCATGTGCGAATATCTGCAACATGAACTACATTAGAAGCAAGCTTTAGTGCATCTATAAATCTAACTGCAGTTTCTCTTCCTCCTTTAATTGAAAATGAAATAACACCGCTGCATCCTAATGGTAAGTATTTTTTGCTTAATTCATAGTATTTATTTCCCTCTAAAGTTGGATAGTTTACAAATTCTATTTTATCTGATTCATCCAAATACTTAGCCACTTTTTCAGCATTTCTACAGTGCTTTTCAATTCTAACCGGCAGTGTTTCAATTCCTAAATTCAAAAGAAATGCTGCATTGGCAGATGGATATGCACCTATATCTCTCATAAGTTGGACCCTAGCTTTTGTAATATATGCAGCTTTACCAAAATTCTCTGTGTAAACGACTCCATGATATGAATCATCTGATTCCGTAAATTCGGGAAATTTACCATTTTTCCAATTAAACTCTCCACTATCAACAATTACACCACCAACTTGTACAGCATGTCCATCCATATATTTTGTAGTAGAATGAACTACAATATCTGCACCAAATTCAATAGGCCTACAAAGTACGGGCGTTGCAAAGGTATTGTCTACAATAAGTGGAACATTGTTTTTATGCGCAATATTTGCAAATTTTTCAATATCAAATACAGCAATTGCCGGATTGGCAATTGTTTCACCAAAAACTGCCTTTGTATTTTCCTTAAAATATTTTTGAATTTCTTTTGCTGATTCATCTGGATCCACGAATGTACACTCAATGCCAAACCTTTTCAATGTCACTGAAAAAAGGTTTATAGTTCCACCATATATTGTAGATGCACTTATAAAGTGATCCCCTGATTTCATAATATTAAGTATACTTATTAAAGAAGCCGCCTGCCCTGAGGTAGTACAAAGTGCCCCTATTCCTCCCTCCATAGCAGCAATTTTTTCTTCTACTGCAGCAACTGTAGGATTTGAAATACGTGAGTACATATGTCCTTCAGCGGTAAGATCAAATAAATTCCCAATGTGATTACTTGAATCATATTTATAGGTTGTACTTTGATAGATAGGCAGGGTTCTTGGCTGGCCATTTCCTGGATGATAACCCTCATGTAGACATTTTGTTTCAATTTTCATTAGTTTCCTCCTCTAAGCTTTAATTTTCTATTACTAACTCTATATCTCTTTATAAGTTCTTCCCCTAAAGGATAACGTATTCTAAGTGCTAAAGACACTAAGAATACTGTTAATAAGGTTTAGATGAAAAGTATTCCTTATAAGCAGCAACCTGCACCTAAACCTTAGAAGACTTGATGTAAAACTTAATAAAAACACAGAAAACTAATGAAAACTTTCTGTGTTTTATAAGTTTATTCTTTTATATGAATTTTAACTTTCTCTATTCTTTTTTCTTTTACTTTATCTATCTCAAATGTAATATCATCGTATTCAAGCACCTGCTGTTCTCCATCTTCTGGTATTCGCCCCATAAGCTTAATTAATAATCCACCTAATGTATCGTAGTCTTCAGAATCTTCATTCAAATCTAAATGTAAGTTCTCATTCAATTCTTCTACAGAAATACTACCTTTAACCATAAAAGTTTCATTATCAATTTTTTTCACATAAGGTTCGTCTTCATCATATTCATCGTTTATATTTCCCATTACCTCTTCAATTAAATCTTCTATAGTTACTATTCCTGAAAATCCACCATATTCATCTATTAATATAGCCATATGCTTTCTAAAACTTTGAAGTTCTTTAAACAATTCATCTATATTTTTTCTTTCAGGTACAAAATATGCCGGATGAATTATACTTCTTATATCTACATTTTCAAAACTTACTTTATGCGCTTCAATTATAAAGTCTTTTATATATAATATACCGATAATATTATCACTATCACCTTCAAATACCGGTACTCTGGAATATCTTTTTTGAAGCATCTCATCTATATATTCATTTAACGGTTTATCTATATTAATTAAATATACTTCCGTTCTAGGTGTCATTACTTCCTCTGCCAATTTATCGTCAAATTCAAATATACTATTAATCATCTCTTTTTCAGTTGAATTAATGACTCCATTTTCTTGTCCGATTTCTACTAAAGACCTAATTTCTTCTATTGAAACTTTTTCTTCCAAATCGCTGCTGTTCATTCCTGTAATTCTTATTAAAATATTAGTAGACATTGAAAGCAGTTTCACAAAAGGTGCTGTTAGTTTTGACACAAACAAAATTGGCCTTACTGATAACATTGCAATTTGTTCTGACCTTTGCAGTGCTACTCTTTTAGGAAATAATTCCCCAAAAACTAATGTGATATAGGATAAAATAATTGTTACTAAAACCAATGAGATCTCCTGACCATAGGGAACATTAAGTTTGTCTAAATAACTACCAAGGGTATTTGAAACACCCGTTGCTGCCGATGCACTTGAAAAAAAACCTGCTAGGGTAATTCCTACCTGGATAGTTGATAAAAACTTAGTTGGTTCCTTCAATAACTTTTCCAATAGCTGTGCCTTTTTATTACTCTGTTCTGCTAGAAGTTTTATTTTAGTTTTATTAAGTGATACAATGGCCATTTCCGCCGAAGCAAAAAAAGCATTCAATAGAGTAAGTAATGCAATTAATATTAACTGCGGCATTAAATTGGCAGGTTCTGGGTCTGATTCCATCTATTCTTTCCTCCTCGAAATAGAAATTTATTAGTTAATCTTATCACAATCTTATCATAATACTATGGAAATATCAACTGAATTACTGATTTTACCATGACCAATAAATTCACTAACCAGGTTAATTCTTATAATTCTTCAATACCTCAAATATTCTCTTTGAAATAGCATCATAGCCTGCAGCATTGGGATGAAAGTTATCAGGAGCCAGATAACTTTGTGTATTATATTTAAAAAGATCATATGTAGGTACATATACACCATTATTATCTGAAGATACCAATTCATCAGTTTTATAATTCCAATTATTTAATAATTCTACCTTATCTGGGGTTATATCACTGCCGAAGGGATTATACAGACCAATAAACACAATAATACAATTTTCATTTTTACTCCTTATTAATTTAAAAACACTTTCTAAGTTATTTAAATATTGATTTTCAACTGACTTTACATTATCTGCTGGTGAAGATGTTGATTCTTTGGATTGTGATAAGTTTGAATCTGCTGAGGATATATCTACATTCTTAAAGTTTTTAATCTCATTACCTCCAATGGAAATAAATATAATGCTGGAATTCTGTATATATTCTAGTGTCTGATCACTATGCACAATATTAAGAAGACCAGAGGAAGTATCACCATTTACTGCAATGTTAGTAACTTTTATGGGCTTTGAGGCTTTAGCTTTCCAAAGTCTTGCAAAACCACCTGCAAAACCTTCATTATTTTCATCTCCCGTTCCCTTTGCAAGAGAATCACCCATAACTAACACATTATATGAATTGGCATCCAATTGATTTACAACTTCTTCAGTTTTATTTTCAGTATTGTGCTTAATATTACTTCCATATACAGAACTATTTGTAATGGAAAGTGAATATGCAAAACCTATGATGAGTATACAAGTACTTGCTGCCGCAACAGCTACTATGGTGATCCATTTTACCTTTTTATACATAATACTCTGCCTCCCTTCCCACATCTAAACTAATACATCTTGTTTGGTAAATACAATAAAACTAATTACTAAGGCTATCAATGACCATATACATAACACACCTACAGAAAAGGAAAGACTCATTCCTGCTATTGGTTCATAAGATGCTGTTAAATATTTAGGTAAATCTAAATTAATGGCAAAGAAATACTTGACTAAGGGCCAGTCGGATAAAAACAACTGAAGAAATTCCCCTCCAATTAGTGAAGCCAGCATTATACCAATAGAAGTTGCCGTACTTCTAACTAATGTAGAAATCATAAAGGCCAAAGTCGCAATATTCACAGAAGAAAACCATCCTAAAGAATATACTAGAACTGCATATTGCCATTGATACACCTTTACTACTGCCGAAGAATCCAGCTTATTTGCTATAACCCTAAAACCAGTTGCTACAGGTTCATTCCATCCCCAATTATGAAATACAAAAGATGATACTAAAATACACATAACGGCTGCCTCTAAAATAACTATGCAAGATAAAATCAAAACTGCAATATACTTACTTAATAATATTTTCCATCTAGGAATAGCCCTGGTCAACAGAACCTTTATAGTCTTTGAAGAAAATTCTCCAGATACTACATCAGCTGCTAAAATTACTATAAGCAAAGGTAAAAACAAGTAAACTGTCTGCTGCATAAATTCCACAGTAAACTTTCCGGTACTTGGGGTGACAGGGTTTATATTATGCTCCAAATAATACTCCAACTGCTCAATTTGTATATTTATAGAATTTTTTCTATTGTCATTCATATATGGCCTGTTTAGACTATCTTTTAAATCGGATATTTGCTGATTGACTAATGACTTCCAATTATAACCTTGAGTTTGTCCTGATGCCCTTGTATACCTTTGTATTGTATTTTTATAAGAAGAGTTCTCCCCATAACAAAAAAGTGATACCAATATTAACAAAATGGCTGAAATAAGTATAAGCTTCTTTTTAGACAGCATTTTAATTACTTCGTTTTCCACTAATTTTAACAAATTAATCATCCTAACTATTAAATTATTTCACTTTGTTTTGTCACACTCAAAAATAGATCTTCTAGAGTTTTATGTTTTTTATCTACATATTTTAGCAATAGGCCCTGTGTTAAGAAATAAGAATTTATTTCCTCTAATTTAGATGAATCCACAGCAGCCTCAAGTCTGTCTTCAACTATTTTGCTTTCTAATTTCCATACTTCATTTAGTAATTCTTTTCCTTTTTTATTGTCATTCAGTATCCAAAATACCTCTTGATTATTTAAAAGTTCACTTACATCTGCATTTTTTAAAATTGTTCCGTTCTTAATTATAGTTACTTTATCACATATAAGTTCTATTTCAGAAATAAGATGACTGGATACCAGTACAGAAATACCCTCTTCTTTTGCAATTTTCTTTATTAAATTTCTCATTTCGCTTATTCCGGATGGATCAAGACCATTGGTAGGTTCATCTAAAATGAGAAGTTTAGGGTTATGCATTAATGCCTGTGCAATCCCCAGTCTCTGTTTCATTCCCAGGGAATATGTGCTCACTTTATCCCTTATTCTATTTTTTAATCCTACTAGCTCTACTGCACTTATAATATCATCATTACTGACATCCTTGCTCATGGATGCCAGCATATTTAAATTATCAATGCCGCTGATGTAATTGTATAAATCTGGTCCCTCTATGATACATCCAACATTTGACATAGCTTTTACATAATCATTCACAATAGAATGTCCACATATCTCAATTCTTCCAGAAGTAGGTTTTAAAAGTCCTACAATCATTCTTAAAGTAGTAGATTTACCTGCTCCATTTGGACCAAGAAAACCTAAGACCTCACCTTCTTTTATTGAAAAGCTTATTCCATTAATAATATGTTTCCCTTTTATAGTTTTACATACATTATCTAAAAGCAGCACTTCCTTGTTCATATGGAACCCTCTCTTTCTTTCAAATAACTTTTATACCTTTAATTATGAATTATTCTCCAATTATCTTTACTAAAGCCCTCTTTTTTCTCATGCCATCAAATTCCCCATAAAATATTTGCTCCCAGGGTCCAAAATCCATCTTGCCTTCAGTTACTGCCACTACTACTTCCCGTCCCATAATAGAACGCTTTATATGGGCATCGGCATTATCTTCATACCCATTATGATAGTACTTATCATAAGGTTTTTCAGGTGCAACTTTCTCCAAAAAATTTTCAAAATCTTTATGCAGTCCACCCTCATCATCATTTATAAATACACTGGCTGTTATATGCATGGCATTACACAAAAGCAGTCCTTCTTTTATGCCGCTCTCTTTTAAACACTTCTCTATTTGTGGAGTTATGTTTATAAAGGCTCTTCTTTTTGGAACATTAAACCATAATTCTTTTCTATAACTTTTCATAAATAATCACTCACTCCTAATATATCTATTTTACATCAATTAAAGCTCTCTAAACTGTTAATTTTTATTGAACTCCAAATATATGTATACTAATATTATATATGAGGTGATTGAAATAAAAGATAGAATATCCATAACAGATTTAGCAAGACTTAGAAACGTGACCACTGAAACTTTGAGACATTATGATAGAATAGGTCTTTTTAAACCCACTTATGTAGATCCTAAAACTGGATACAGATACTATTCAGTACTGCAATATGAAAAATTAGGTACAATTAAAGAACTGCGTGAGCTGGGTATGAGTCTTAAAGAAATAAAAGAATATTTTAACAACAGACATGTAAGTAAATCCCTTTCCATGCTTGTAAATAGACACGAAGAGTTAAAACAAAAAATAAAAGATTTGCAATTATTAGAAGAAACCCTTTCTAAAAAAATAAAATTTTTGACAGATGTTATTGCCGAGTCCAAAATGAAAGAAATTATAATTAAACAAATACCCGAGAGAGAGATTATTACTTTTGGCAAAGCTATTAACAATGAAATAGAATTAAGCTATGGATTTCTCCATCTTGAAAATAACCTGGAAGAAATTTCACCTATTCTAGCCAGTAATAGATTAGGGTTCATTATATCAAAATCTGATATTGAATCCTGTGAGTTTAATAAGTCCAGTGACATTTTTGTATTTACAAAAGCATCTAACCAAATTGATAAAAAAAATATACAAAAAATAAAAGAGGGAAAATATGCTTGTATTTATAACAGCGGTAAACCCTGGGATAGAGAAGAAAGTATAAAAAAGCTGCTGCAATTTATCCATTACAACCATTATATTATAGATGGTGACTTTATGGAAATAGCTCAGGTAGATATTACAGTAACAGATATTATGGAAGAAGAATGTTTTGAAATTCAAGTTCCCATCAAATGATCAAATATATTATAACAGCCTTAGTATGGGAATCACTCAAAAATTTAATATTGACCTTTGTGTAACACAAAACTTTATAATTATTGTAACGAAACATATCATAAAAAGGGGCAGTGATTATGAAGAAAAACTATGTAAAAAACTCAACTAATATTTTAAAAAAAGTACTGCTGTGTGCTCCCACATATTTTGAATTTGAACCCATTAATGTAATAACAGAAAAATGGATGGAAAAAGGTGAAAAATCCAATAGGGATATTTGTTTGAGAGAACACGCAGAAATTGTACAGGCTTATAAAGAAAATGATGTAGAGGTAGTTTTAATGGAACCAGATCCTACTTTACCCTATCAGGTATTTGCCAGAGATTTTGGAGCTTGCATATCTGAAGGTTATATAATGGGGAAATTCAGAGAACCTGTACGCAAAAACGAAACTACAGCTTATGAAAATAAAATGAAAGAACTTGATATTCCCTGCGCTGCCAGGTGTACTGCAGGTGCCTTTGAAGGTGGCGATTTTTGGTTTTTAGATGATTATACCATGGCCCATGGTGTAATTGCCAGAACAGATTGGGATGGAGTGAAAAATATTAGAACGCAAATACACGAACTAGGTTATGAGTTAATTCCCGTACCAGCTTTAAGACAAAATTTGCATTTAGATATGTGTTTTAATATAGTAGCTGAAAAAGTAGCTGTAGTATGCAAAGAAGCCCTTCCTTATAATTTTTTAAAGATGCTGGAAAAACGAAATTTTACTTTAATTGATGTCCCTCAGCAAGGGGTTTTCAAACATTATTGTAACTTACAATGTCTTGGAAATGATAGGGTATTGACTTTCGCCAATAATAAAGATGTAAACCATAAGCTAAAAGTATTGGGCTTAAAAACCATTGAAGTTGACCTGGTTGAAATATTAAAAGGCGGAGGAGGTCCCCACTGCATGACATTTCCTTTGGAGAGAGAATAAAGGTATATTTTCGTTAAAATGATTTGAAATAAATAATCAGCAAAGCACACCTTATTACAATAACTTAATAGAATATTTTTAAAGACTTAGCTGATTATCTATTTCTACATAATGGTAATTTATTATATCTTCAGACAATATAAGATTATTAAAATGTATTTTTATTCTCCTGATTAAATCTTTATCTTTTTGTAAATTCAAGCCATGATATCTTCCACCATTATATTCACCTTCATAAGTAAGAACATCCTCTACAGAATGATTCTTATTGTATATCTCCTTGATTTTTCTACACTCTTTATCCTTGGGGTTTATAAGTAAAATGGAATAAAAAATAGCACAAGCTGCACCAAATTCAATCATAGGAGTAAGTATGTTAAACTTTTGTGCCACAGTGATAGTTCCAAAAATTCTTTCTCCACACTGCAATTTTCTCATAGGATCACGTCCCACACGAATACAATTATCTTTAAAAGAACTCCTACACCTTTTAATAAAATTCGAAATAAATTCATCAATATATTGAGATAATTCAGAATTATCTTTAATAAGAGAAGGCTTAATTTCTTTCTCAATAATACTCCTCACCAATGAAAGTACCTTTTTATCCCCCATTCCCTGTCCAATTGTTTTGTAACCAAGTAAAGCAGAATACCATGCTATTATTGCATGAGGACCATTTGAAAGTCTATTTTTTATCTGCTGCATTTTTTCAATATTATCTACAACTTTAACCTGCCGTAACCTTTCAAGTAAAGGACTTTCATTACTTACATACAACGGGATATATGGTTCGCTGCTAAACAAAGATACATTAAATCTTGATATATATTTATCAAATTCAGACATAATAGATAATTTTTTTGATATATCTCCAACCTTCAACAGAGTTTTTTCATCAATTTTTTTTACTGTCTTTTTAGGATTAACTAAAATACTTTCACCCTCTTGAAAGTATTTGAAGAGCCCTGTAATATCCGGTTGAAAATACGAAATAGTCCTTTTAAGATTTGATAATTTTTTTTGAATTTGTATAAGTAATGTTTTTTCAGGTATTGCAGAAACCATTCTATTTACAACAGTCTCACAGAAATATGTTCTAGATATTGTTTCTTCTGTTTTTTCTTCACCCACTAAATTCTTAAGAGCATTTTTAACATTTTTTCTAATAAATTTTGCTCCTTTTATTTTATTTAGTACCACAAGTATTGTAAGATTGGTGTTATTTTTACTATAGCGTTCAATGAGACCTTTAGCTATAATTTCAGACTGGGACTTCACTGCTGTTTCTGGAATAGCAAGACCGATGATTTGAGACTCTGTATACATCTTTATCATTTCCGTTTCATCATCCATATCAATAATATGAACGTTGCTTATACTTTGAAAATATGCCCTGCTTTCATATTTCACATTAAATTTCCCTAATGAATTTATTAACTCTCTAATTACAACTTTTTTAGTTGCTCCAATTATTTCCTTAGGCCTGGTATAACCATCCCAATGGGAAAAAATCTGTGTAAGATATCCTCCTCCTATTGCGCCGAAGCCGTGAATTCCTGCTTTTACATAACCAAAACTTTGTGGAAAATGTTCATTTAATTTGGGCATGGACATTTGGGGTGTAAATTTAACCAGATCTTCGTGAAATTCTACCATACTATTATATGCCTTAAAAGCACGATTTTTTATGTGTTTTTCAGGATCCTTTATATCTTTTATAAATATAGGAACCCCTCCTGAATCTGATGCTGCAATCAGACCATTCTGTGAATCTTCAAATATAAGACAATGTGATGGATGACAATTTAATTCATCTGCTGCTTTTAAGAATATTTCCGGATGGGGTTTCCCTCTTGTAACCTCGTTACCACATACAATAACATCAAAAAATCTCATCGCTCTTGCATTTAAAAGATATTCTTCTGCTATGGCCCTTCTGCTTGAAGTTGCAAGAGCAATTAAAATCCCGCTTTTCTTCAATCTTTCCAGTACATCATATAATCCTTCTTTAACAGGTATCCCATTATGTCTTATATATTTTACTTCGTATTCATCAGCTTTTTTTCTTATCTCCTCATAAGGATAATTCTCTCCATATTGTTTTTTTGCAAGTTCTTCTGCCATTTGGGCATTGACTCCCAGTGAATCTAGGAGAAGCTTGTCTCCCATGCTCTCTCCATATATGAGTTTAGATGACGACTTTAACATATTAATTCTCAGTCTTTCAGTATCAAACATAGTTCCATCCATATCAAAAATTGCTGCATAAATTTGTTTACTTTCAAAATTTATAAGACATTCTCCTTTCTGTACTTTTGACATCTAACAACTTTATTATACATAACAAGTTGTTAGATGTCAAATTTAGTTACTTTCGTTTCAATTCTATTTTAATATTTTTATCTATGCCATTTTTCTTATAAGTAAATCCCAAATACAGCTTTTTTACTTTCTTAAAATAGGGACTTTGAAAATTTGCTGTTATCTCTTTAACTCCACCATTATTATCCCCTGTTCCAAATTCTTTACGCTCATATACATTACCTTCATCATCTTGAAGATAAGGGCTTTTAAATGTTCAATCATTTGGCACAAAAAAGCTGCCATGTGCACTGATAGGATATAAATTTACACTGTCTATTTATAACCGGTAATAACTTTCATTTATTAGACAATGAAGTATTCAATTTGGTTTTACTTTTTTAAAATTTTTTTGAAAAATAAATCATATCAAAAATTTATGATATAATATGTGTAATTTAATATCAACCCACATTGGAGGTATAAAAATGAGTAATGCAGATAAACAGTATTTACATATTGTAAAAAATATTTTAGAAAATGGATATTATGATGAAAACAGAACAGGTATTTCTACATTTAAACTTCCCCATCAAATTATGCAATTTGATTTATCTAAAGAATTTCCCATACTCACTACCAAATTTGTAGCTTTTAAAACAGCAGTAAAAGAACTGCTGTGGATATATAAAGAACAATCAAATGATGTGAAAAAATTACAAGAACAAAATGTGCATATATGGGATGAATGGATGAGAGAAGACGGTACTATAGGAAAAGCCTATGGTTATCAAGTTGCAAAATTCAAACAGATTGACAAATTAATAAATACGCTTAAAACAGATCCCCAAAACAGGAGAATGATTATATCCTTATGGAATATTGAAGACCTTCCGGATATGGCACTGCAGCCTTGCTGCTATGAAACTCTCTGGGATGTGAAAAAAGATACACTTAACTGCATGTTAGTACAACGAAGCGGAGATTTTCCAATAGGTGTTCCTTTTAACATGTGTCAATATGCAGTTCTTGTTCATCTAATTGCCCATGTAACGGGCTTTAAGCCTGGGCTTTTTACCCATATTATAAACAATGCCCACATTTATGAAAACCAAGTTGAAGGTATGAAATTACAGCTTACAAGAGAAAATAATGCTTATGACCCACCAAAACTCTGGATAAATCCAGAAATTAAAAATTTTTATGACTTTTCTATAGATGACATAAAACTTATAAACTATAAACACCACGAAAAAATCAGTATGGAGGTGGCTGTATAATGCTAAATATAATTGTAGCTGTTGGTGAAAATTATGTAATAGGACATAATAACAAACTTATATGGCATATATCAAGGGACTTAAAAAGATTCAAAAAAATCACCTATGGTAAAACCATTATAATGGGAAGAAAAACTTTTGAATCTCTTCCAGGTATACTTCCAAACAGAAAACATGTTGTCATTACAAGAGACCATAACTACAATGTTAAAGATGAAAATGTTCTAGTAGTAAATAATATTGAAGATGTTCTAAGATATGTGGATTCTGACGAAGAAGCCTTTGTAATAGGAGGCGGAGAAGTTTATAAGCAGCTGCTCCCTTACTGCAGCAGACTATATTTAACTAAAATAGCTGCTAAAAAAGATGGGGACACATATTTTCCTGAATTCAACAAAGATAATTACAACGTAATTGAATGTGAAAAACATAATGAGGACAATATGGAATACAGCTTTGTAACTCTTGAGAAATTCTAACACCAATATTTTGCCATATACTTAAGAATATAAAAAACTACCCACACACTAGCACTGGAGAGTACCTTCTTTTTATAGCTCAGAGCAATTAATATGAAAGTCGGACCATTTACTAGAGCATGGATAATTATACCTACTAATAACAATAATTGGGCTAAGATTGCTTATTACACTGTAAAAACAGGAAGTAGTATTTCATCGACAAATAATACAATCTGGTTCGAATCAACATTTTTACACATAAGATTTTCCATACGAATAAGGTTAAACGGTAAGGTCAGTGTTATGTCGCTGACCTCTTTTATCTTTTCACCTCTTGACTTTGCATTTTTCAGTAACTTTCGCATAACCAGGATATTTTTTGCTGCTGCGTCTACCTCAGCTTCGGGTACTTTGTTATTACCTTGCCCTATTTCAAATAAAACTGCACTCAAAATTTCCGGCCCAATTTCTGCGTAGATACTCTGGTAGAATGTAAGTAAATTTAACAGATCTCCTCGTAAAGTTCCGGTATTTTTTATTCTGTCGATTAATTGACCGCCAAGTGCTTTAGATGATCTGTCATCAACTATTTCCATAAGTAAGTCAAACATGTTTGCCCACCGGCGGTACAACACACTGCGGCTGGTTTTCGCTGCCTTTGCAATCTGCTGAAAAGTGAGATTTGCATAGCCGACTTCTTTTATGAGCTTTACAGCTGCGTCATAAATACTTTCGATTAACGTATCTCCCCGTTTTCGTGTATTTACACTTTTCTCGTTCATGGATATACATCTCCTCTGTCTGTATTTCTGTAAGAAATAGTATATAATTTGTTTGAAAAAATATAAGATACATATTGTATTTTATATTTAAAAGGTGTATATTAATAAATATAAGATACACTCCGTATCTTGTCAAGAAGTTGTTCGAAATAAAGGAGGAATTATGACAAATAGCGTACTGAAATCCAAACCGAATTATGGTTTTGATGGTTCGCCTTTCGGCGTCACCATTGTTTGTTTTGTGGGAGTCCTTTGCTTTGCTGGGGGAGTTGCTTTAATCGCTTTTCCCAGTCTCAGTCTGAAGATCGTGGCCTTTGTTCTTATGCTTTGCGGTTTGTTAATGGTTCTTGTTTGTGGTTCATATCTTTATTACGTTAAGCTCGGCAAACTACACCGTAGGGACAAGATGATTTCCATGATTGACTGGAAAGGAAATGAAAAAGTCCTTGATATCGGCACCGGACGGGGACTTTTGATGATTGGTGCTGCCAAAAAATTGACTCTGGGAAAGAGCATCGGCATTGATATTTGGAATTCGGGAGATATGCACAGCAATACTTATCAAAATACCATGAGAAATGCAGAGCTTGAGGGGGTCCTTGAAAAAGTTGAAGTAAGAAATGAGGATGTGCGAAGTATGTCCTTTCCCAATGATACCTTTGACGTGGTTCTTTCCAACCTTTGTATTCACAACATCCCTGCCAAAGATGGACGAGAGAAAGCCTGCCAGGAAATAGCAAGAGTCTTGAAACCGAATGGAACAGCGATCATTACTGACAAATCACACACAAAAAAATATGGTGAAATTTTCGCAATGGAAGGATTAACAGTGGAGTTTTTTCGCCTTTCTTTTGACGGTTCACTCCGCAGTATTGTAAAGGCAGTCAAAAAGTGAAGCTTATTTAATGCTTGTTACTATGCGGTCCCTAAAAAAATTTTTCATAGTACCCAAAGATTAAGGTAATGAAGAGAAGCACTAGGTTCTGGAATAAATCTTTTAAATACAGCTTTATAGCTCTTCAAAAACACATATGATTTTTTCAAACCAAAATCTGCTGATAATATATTCTATCAGCAGATTTTAATTTTTAAACAGAAAATTTTTCAATCACGAAATTCACACATTGAACACAAGGATTTAATAGTATTTATTAACTCTTTTTCAATGTTTGAAACACGATGTCTTTTATTACGTACCATTATTATTTCTATTTCTAAGCTAACGTCATTTATAAGAAGAGTATTTATAGAATTAGCTCCCTTATAATAGTCCATCATAAATTTAGGTACAAAAGCTATACATGTGCTGCCAGCTACAACTTCTTCAATTATATTTAAGTTATCAAATCTATAGGCAATATTTAACTTTCCGTATTTATTTAGTATTTGAGAAATAGCACAGGTAGTTTCATATCCAGTATTATATAATACTAAAGGCTGTTCTAATGCCTGTTCTATGGAAATACTCTTTTTATTTCCTTGAGAAAAATTTTTACCTGTAATTATCATAAGTTTATCTTTAAATAATTTTTGCATGATAATTTCATTAGATTTTATAGATTGTTCTGTTTTTAAAATTATGCTTATATCCGCCTTGCCAGAGAGAACATCATGTAATATATCATTGGATTCCCCAACCTTTACCATAAGGTTCACTTTAGGGTGCTTATATTTAAAAGTTGTAAGTATATTTATCATTATTGTACTACAAAAGCTGGGTTCAACTGCAATACTAATGTTTCCGGTAAGCTCCACGGCATTGGTTCTTGCAATATTCTTTATTTCTTCTACTTCATCGATGATATTGGATGCCTTTTCTATTACATTTCTTCCCACCTCTGTAGGTATCATTCCCTTATTAGTTCTTTTAAACAATGCAACACCTAATTCAAGTTCTAATTTTGCAATGGATGAACTAATTGCAGGTTGGGATATATAACTACGTTCAGCTGCTAAAGAAATAGATTTTGATTGAGCAACCTCTACTATATGATATAATTGCTCTAAACGCATAATATAAATTTCCCCCTTTGAAAACCTGCTTAAAATCTGTTATCATTAAAACAAATATATAATATCATAATTATTTTAGGTAATTATATCATGCAGTAATACTATTTACAACTTTGTAAGATTTTCCTTACCTATCAGACAAAGTCATACAAAATTTTATCTATTATTTTAATTAAGGTTTCTCTTGAATTAAGTCCCCGAATTTTTTCTACAACCTCACCTTTGCTAAATATGATTATATTAGGTATTCCCTGAAGTCTGAATCTATAAAATAAATCTTCATACTTATCTACATCTATCCAGTAAGTTTTAACTTTTTCTCTATACTCATAAGCAACCTGTTCTAATATTGGAATTTGTTCTCTGCAGACTTTACATCGTATAGCTCCAAAAAATACTATTGAATCCATATTACTTTCAAAAATAACCTTATCAAATTCTCTTTCTCCAATTATCTTTAATGCCAATTTTTTCAAAGGTACCTAAAATTCCTTTCTATCATCTTCTTGTATTTCATCTATTAAACATTCCCTCATTTGCGAAAATTCTTTTCTGGATCTAATTATTTTAAAATCTTCTCCTTTATATTTAAGTGGATTTTTATATTCCTTAACTATTCTTCCCGGATTAGAATGCATAATAATAATTCTGCTGCCCAGTAAAAGTGCTTCATCTACATCATGTGTAATAAAGAATAAACATTTCTGAGTTTTTTGCCATATAAAATAAAGATGTCTCTGCATTTTTTCACGTGTAAGTGCATCAAGGGCACTAAAGGGCTCATCTAAAAGTATTATTTTAGGATCTGTTGCCAGAGTTCTTGCAATGGCAGCTCTTTGCTTCATGCCTCCTGAAAGCTGATGAGGAAGCAATTTCGAAAATTTTTCCAAACCAACTAACTTTAAATAATGAGAAACTATTTCTGTTCTTTGGAATTTAGGCAGTTTTTTCATCTTTAATTCAAACTCAATATTCTTTTCTATACTTAACCATGGCAGTAAATTGGGCTGTTGAAATACCACACCTACCTGGGGATCAGGTTTCATATGCACCTTTCCATTAATAGAAACAGCACCTTCTGATGGCTTCTCATAACCGGCAATAATATTTAAAAGCGAAGATTTTCCACATCCTGAAGATCCTAAAATACATATAAAATCATTATCACATAACTTAAGATTAATATTTTCAAGAGCTCGAATATAGCCACCATATTGACTATAATTTAAACTTATATTTTTTAAACATATATTCAAACCTGGGTCTAAGGATTCATTTACTAATCCGGGTTCTATTGAATTCATTGATACTACATCCCCTTATTTGCTATCTTCATCATATAACTTTGTTAATATAGCTTTTTGATATACAGATAAATCTGGTGAAGATTTTACTGCCTTCTGCGTTACCAGATAATCTCCAGTACTTTTCAATAATTTTGCAAAATCTCCTGGTTTCTTTGAGGTTCCAAGATATTTTTCATTTACTTGATCCTTAGCATCAAGAACAATTATTTCATTCATAGATTTAAGGGTATCTTCTTCTGATAATCCTAATTCCTTTGAAAGAGCTTTAGCAGATTTTTCTGGTTGTTCTTTATATTGATGTACAGAATCATTCAAAACTGAAACATACTGTTTAAGTATTTCAGGATATTTATCTCCAAAATCTTTACGAACAATACCAAGCTCACCTGTAATAGCTCCCTTTTTAGCTAAATCTCCGGATGTTATAATAACCTTTCCTCCATCAGCTATAAGCTTTGATTTAGTGGTCTCCCATACATAAGCCCCCTGAATATCTCCTCTTTGCCATGCAGCCAATATATCAGGCATCTGCATGTCAAGAAGTGTTAAATCCGATTCTTTAATACCATTTAATTTTAAGGCATTTAATAAACTAAAATGAGAAGTTGAACTAAAAGTAGTAGCTATTTTCTTTCCTTTTATATCATTAATTGAGTTTATTCCAGAATTGTTTTTTACTACTAAAGCTTCACTATCTCCTATAATGTCATCAATGTAATATACATAATATGGAAGGTTGTTTGCTATTCCAGATGCCGCAGGGGGAGTGCCTATAGTTCCAAGATCCAATGATCCGCTGGCCATAGCTGTAATTATATCACGGCCTGCATCAAATTTTATCCAAGAAATTTTTATGCCAGGAAATTTCTTTTCCACAGCACCTGTAGCTTTTGCAAGAAGTTCTCCATTTGGAGATGTCATGTATCCAATACGGATTTGTTTGGGCTTATTATCTCCAGCATTAGAACTTTTACTACTGTTTTGACATCCTAGTGTAAATGCCAAAATCCCTATAGTTATACATGTTAAAGCAATTTTAAGATGTTTTTTTATCATCATTATTATCTCTCCTTATAATTATAAATAATGCATACTGTTCTCTTTAAATATTTTTACTTTATAATTTGTCTTTTTCTTCAATCCAAGGTGAAATCTTTTTTAGAACAAATCTAATACAAGCGTCAATAAATATAGCAATTACACCCATAATTATAATTCCCATATATACCACATCATTTCTCAAAAACTTACTGGCATCTAATACCATCCACCCGATTCCAGAAACAGCCGCCACCATTTCTGCAGCTACCAAAGTAGCATATGCCACTCCCACTGCTGTTCTAAATCCCGTGAGCAAATCTGGCAAACAAGATGGAAATATAACGTAAACAAATAATTTAAATTTAGATGCTCCAAGAGATCTGCATCCATTTATTCTATCTTGGGGTATTTTTTTCACACTGAATACCGCTGTAATAAAAAGGGGTGCAAATGCACTTAAAAATAGCAGTATCACTTTAGAAACATCAGTTATGCCAAACCACAATACTAAAAGTGTATAATAGGCAAGAGGAGGAAGTGGTCTATAAAATTCAATAAATGGATCCAATATAGCAAGTAACAATCTGCAGCTTCCAGCTGCAAGCCCTAATGGTACAGCTGTTATAAAAGCTAAAAACAGAGCAATAAATAATCTTCTCATACTTGCAAATATGTGAAAATATAGAGAATATCCTTTATATCCTTCCTTTAAAGTTTCAATGAATATAGACCATACAGCACCTGGTGAGGGTAAAAATACAGGGTTGAACCAATTTAATTTACTGCCTATATACCAAATTAGGAATACTATAATAACTGATGTTACAGAAACTAGTTTATATCTGTGCTTTATGATATTAGTTTTTAATAGATTAAATATTTTCTTTAACATAAAAATCATTCCTCAAATAGTGAATTTACTTTCTATATTGTCTATTGCTGTTTTAATTATTTTATCCAGTGCATCTTTATTATGAAAACCAGTGATTTTTTCTATTATTTCTCCTTCTTTAAATATTAAAAGTGTAGGTATGCCATTTAGTCTGAATCTTTGTGCTAATTCCCCATGCTTATCAACGTCAACCGAATAAACATTTAATTTGTTATAATAATTTTTAGCTATTTCCTCTATAATTGGATGCATTATATTACATACTTTACATCTCTCTGCGTTAAAAAATACCACTGCAGGAGTATTATTCTCAAAAGTTAGATTATCAAAATTATCTTCCTTTATACTTAAAATAAATTCCCTATCCATAAAATTAATTATTCCTCCAATGCTTGATATATTATGCCGCCTTCTGCATTTTTAGGAACAGACACTCCAGTCAAATAGCTTACAGTTGGAACTATATCCTCCACCCCAACATTTCTATCAATACTAACTCCTCTCTTTATGCCAGCCCCTACAGCTGCAAATAATGCTTTCATGGAATAACCTAGAAGCGTATAATTGCTTAACCCATTTCCATGGCATCTGGTAAATTCAGGTTCCAATATATAAAATATATCTCCTGAATTCTCCCCTCCAAGTCCTAAAACTTCCATGTCATTTCTATTTAAAGCAAAACTTATTACTCTCTTATCTGTTTTGGGATCTCTATAATTGTATAAATCATCTATTATTTTTTGTACCAACCTATCATAATCTTCTGGTTCTACAATTCCTTCAGGATCTCTTCCCTTTAAATTTATATAAATAAATGCAGCCCTCTGTGAAACCGCTGTAGTCTTCTCCCAATCTATCTGGAGTTTTCCGTTAACCTCTTTTAGTTTTGTGTACCCCATATCTCCCATTATTCCAGTATTTATTCCCCACATATCTCCAATTAAAGGATGCTCCGTATATGGGTTTTTACCAACACCACCATGATCTGAAACAATAAAAATGGCAGTATCTCCATCAAGCCGTTTTAACATTTCTCCAATAAAATTATCGCTTAGTTCATAAATCTTATATATTAACTCCTGATATCTTTTATATTCCTTAGAAACTTCTTTAAATGTATAATCCAAATAAAAATGATTGTACATATCTATGCCGTGCATATGAAGATACAAAAGATCCCATTCTTTATTATCTAACAAGTAATCAATAGCCTTTACATGCCAATCATACATTTCCGTAATGGACTCAAGCATAATCTTATCTGCAGTTGTATTTAATCTATCATAATTGCTTGGCTGCAGCATAGGTCCAATTTTGTCATACAGTTCCCTTCCCATTTTAGATGGATAAAAATATTTTTCACTATATAAATCAAGCGCAAATGAATAATAAAAAGTCAGCTTACTTCCATCGCTTTTTAAATCAATTACCCTTATTTTATAAGCTACTTTAGTGACTTTACCATTAATCCTATAATTATCATAAATCCAGTGGCTCCACTGATTTACCTCTGCCTCTCCAATTGGATTCTCATCCTGTTTACTAACATATATTTTTATTTTATTATAGTTCTTACCGTCCTCTGCCACTATTAACCCATACCGCCTTGTCATACCATTATTAACTGGTAAAATAACTTCTTTTGATTTATTAGGTGCATTTTTCCATCCGGCACCAGGTTTTATTGGAGTAGTTATCTTATCTGCATTTGGAACATCCGCAGATAATTCACCATCTGCTTCTGAAGTCACAATATCAGATGGAGTATATCCATATCCGTCATATTCAGATTTGCTTATATCTGCTTTTACAGAGGATACTTCACCTTCAACTCTGCAATCAGTACCAGTATTATCCAGAACATGAGGTATTTCTTTTATAGGAAAATCGCCCTCAATACAGCTATATACCTTTTCATAATCCACGTATCCCCTTAAATTTGTATAAATACTTGTACCATCTACATAAATATCATTTTCAGTTTTAGGTGGCCATGCTGTAGGATAATTAAATAATATACTTTTTTTCCCTTGCCTTGCATAAGCCTCCCATATAGTTTCTGCTTTTAATAATCCTGAATCAAAGCCATAATCTAATTGATCTAAAGAGTTCCCAAGAGTGTGGTTCCAAAAACAAGTTATACCATGAGTGTTTGGGAGCGCTCCTGTAGCCAAAGACGCCCAATTAGGAGGAGTAATTGCTGGCAATACACTTCTCATAGAATAATCTTTTGTTGTAACACCACTGGATATTACTTTCTTGAAGTTAGGTAATTTACCCTCATTTACATATTTCTCAACTAGCATTGGATCCGCACCATCTAATCCTAATAAAAGTACTTTTTTAGCTCTAACCTGACTATTCGACATTTTATACCTCCTGTAAGCTTATTAGTAAACAAATTTTATTATGAATAAGGTATCTGAAAATAAATAATAAGGCAAAGATGGTAAGACTACTTTTCATAAGACAAGGAATCAGCTTCCTTTGATAGTGGTGCTATCATAGGGTTCTGCTGACGCAGTATTATAGAAAATAGGCTGCCATACTGACTAGTTATTTATTTGAAGATGCCTAAGTTAAATCAACTATAAAAAGCTGGATGACAAATTAATATATAGCACTTTAATTACTATATAAAACCTGTCTCCAGCTTTCTGGTCAACAACTCTGTTTAAATGTAACAATTATACATCAAAACTCATTTTATATTCTCAACATAGGTATATACTATAGCATTTAATATATACTGTCAATTAACTAATATTTATACCCCCAATAAATTTTAGTTATTTTGTATAACTAAAGTTTCTGTTGTATACTATTTATATTGTAATTATGGAAGGAGTTTGCTGTAACAATTGATATTGAAATCAATATTTAAAAGGAGAATATAAATGTACTGGCTTTTTTTATCTTTAGCAATTATATTAGAATTAATAGGAACTTCATTAATGAAAATTTCTAATGGATTAACTAAAGTTTTCCCATCCCTAGGTATGTTTATTGCATATTTTATGTGCTTTGCTTTATTTTCAATAGCATTAAAAAAAATAGATGTAAGCATAGCCTATGCCATATGGTCTGGGGTTGGCATTACCATTATATCCATTATGGGTGTTTTACTTTTTAAAGAAACAATAAACATACTAAAAGTAATATCCATCATCTTAATCATTACTGGAATAATAGGCTTAAACTTAAGCGGTGTACACCATTAAAAAATTTTAAGAGAAAACACCAGAAAATTATTAACAGTTAACATTAATCTTGTTTTTACATACTAATAAATTAAGAACAATTAATTTTCTGGAGAGTTATATGAACATCTGTCCTTTTACAGATTATTTTTTATCTCGCAGTCCCAATCCCATATATAATATCACAATCAACAGGGCTGCCCGCAGACTTAATTTGTATAAAAATGGAAAAGTATACAAAACTTATCCTGTAGCAATTGGCAAAGGCAGGACTCCTACCCCACGAGGAATATTTAAAATAATAAACAAACAGGTAAACCCTGGTGGTCCCTATGGTGCCAGGTGGATGGGATTAAATGCTAAAGGTGTGGGAATACATGGCACAAACAATCCTCACTCTATAGGTGGACCGGTATCTCATGGATGCATAAGAATGTTTAATAAAGATGTAATACAATTGTTTAATATAGTTCCAGTAGGTACTGTGGTAAAAATTATTTAGCCACCTGCAATTTTCTGTAAATTTTCATATTGATAGCTAAAATTTGGTATAAAAAAACATCCCCAAAATTACTAACCCAGGATGTTTTTTAATTTTATCAAGCGGTTCTTAATAATAAAATATAACACTTGAATTTATATATATCTTACTTACTTTTTACTTAATTCTTTTCTATTGAAATATTAATTTCAAAAGGAAATCCCCCCACAAGCATTTCAATACATAATACCTTTTCACTACTAGCAGTGGCCGTAAACTCACCATACATTAAAGTAGGAGTTGATATATCTATATTAATACCTTCTTCAAAAAAACGAGTACAGGCCCCTGCAGTTACCATATTCGTCATCTCTGAAATTGCACTTTGAGCCATCTCATTTAATTCTTCAACCGGCATTCCCATCATCATTTTAGAAGCAATATTTTTTGCACTTTCTACAGTAGTTCCATATATAATATTGCCTTTTAAATCTCCTACAATTCCAATTATAATTAAAACCCCAATACTATTTATAGTTTTGGCCTTAACACTAAGTTTACCTTTTTTTAAATCACTTATACCTAGTTGAGGCATTACATCTACAAATGCATCAAGAAATGGATTTATATGCTTGACATCCATTCTCCTGACCTCCTTTGAAAACCTATATTTATATAAATATCCCCAAAGTTTGTTTTAGCTATGGAAGACGTAGTGGTATCCAATTCCGCCTTGGATATATTTATAGAGTTTCCATAAAATATAGTGGGAGGCGCTACACGTAATCCCATTAATTTATTAGTTCTGTTTATTACAGAAGATGCATTTCCTGCTATCATATTAGATATCTCACCCATAATATTTAGCATTTCCTGCGAATCTTTAGGTTTTCTTTTTAGCATAAATGTACAAAAGCTTTCTGCAGTATCATAAGACATATCAAGTAACATCCTGCCAGAATACTTACCTATGATTCCCATAACAATAGATATTCCCTTGGATACATGTTCTACATTTGATTTATCTTCCTTATTAAATTCAGGAATTGATTTTACTAACTTATTAAATACATCCATAAAAGCTTCTTTATATACCTTGTAATATATACCTTCTAATTCTTTAAAAAGTTCTTCATCTGCCATTATTCTATTTATCAAAAGAGAAAGTTCTTCAGGATCTACTGGTTTTTGAACATATCCCGAAGCATGATTCTTTCTTGCTTTCTTTATTATTTCATCGTCCATCATAGAACTTACTATTATGACATTTATATTTGAATCTATGGAATGAATTGCCCTGGTACATTCAATGCCGTCTGTTCCAGGCATAGTCATATCCATAGTTACAATGTCTGGCTTTAATTTACTTACAACTTCAACAGTTTCCTCTAATGAAGCCGCTTCTCCTACAACATCGAATCCATTTTCAGTAAGTATATCTCTAAGCAGCGCAATTGAAAATGGAGAATCATCAACAATAACTATCCTAATATTTTTCATTTTTCCACCAACCTTCATAATTGTAAATAGCATTTAAATCAATTTTCATCATTCTGTAATACTTTTATTATATTTAAAAATGTTTTATTAACAGGGGTATGTACCCCATATTTCTCTCCCAGTTCACAAACAGTCCCTGCAAACATATCAACTTCAGTTTTCCTTCCATAGGTAATATCTTGAAACATTGAAGTTTTACTGTGAGGATTCATGGTATCTAACACCTTATACCATTTATTAATATCACTTTCATCTAAATTAATGCCAACTTTTTTAGATAGCTCCACTACTTCCCACATAGCAGATTCCATAAGGTCCCTTGCTTCTTTTACAGTTTGAAATATACCATATGTACCCCTAATCACTGCTGAAGCCTGATTTATACCTACATTGACCATAAATTTCCACCATAAAGAACGTAACATGTTTTCAGGAATCTCATAAGAAATTTCTGCTCTATCAAAAAGTTCCTGCACAGCTTGTACCTTTTCGCTATAAATTATATTCTTCTTTTCCCCAAAAATTATACTGCCATAACTAGAAAAATAAATATTATTTTTCTTACGATTGGCGTCAATAGCAATACATAGTGAATACAACATCTTATCCATACCGTACTCTTTTCCTATAATTTCTTCACTAGTAATCCCATTCATAAGAGAAAGAATAATTGTATTTTTCCCTACGTGATTTTTTATATCCATAAGAGCTTGATTTAACTGATTTGCTTTTACTGAAACAATAATTAAATCTGCGGGCTCACACTTTTCCTGCGGAGATACATATGTAAAATCATACCTCTTTCCATTAATTACAAATCCATCTTTTTTATATCTCTCTGCCCTTTGTCCCCCTGCTATAACTTTTATTCCTGATGGATTCATATCATATAACTTACTATTATATGCGCATCCAATAGCCCCTAATCCTATAGCAGATATGTTTTTTATGCTCTTCATAAAAATATCCCCTCTTTTCTTATATTAGGTATAGGTACATTTAAAGAAATAACTATTAACATAGATACTTATTTAAAAATAAATATCATGACTTTATAGTATACTGTTTCTTATAAAAAAACAAGAATATTTACATGTTATTCTTAGTGGATAAATGTCTTGTAATTAAAGAAATTGTTGTGATATGATTATAATATTGGCGTAAGAGCACAATAATACCAATAAAATTTAAATTATTTAGGTAGGTGATAAGAATTAAATGAAAAAACAAGAATTAAAATCCAACATTCTTCTTTTGATAACAGCAACAATATGGGGTATGGCATTTGTAGCCCAAAAGGTTGGTGCAAAATATATAGGACCCTTTGCTTTTAATGGAGTTAGGTTTGCACTGGGAGGTATTTCTTTAATTCCCCTGCTCCTATACTTTAATAAGGCACCAAATCAAAATATAAATAATTATAATAAGTCCTATAATTTCATAACTCCAGGAATCATAACTGGATGTGTGCTTTTTTTTGGAGTTTCTTTTCAACAAATAGGATTGAATTATACTTCTGCAGGAAAAGCAGCATTTATAACAGGTTTATACATAGTATTTGTACCTATTATAAGTATTTTCCTCAAACGAAATACGCCCGTAATTACCTGGATTAGCGTAACTATAACTGCCATCGGTTTATATTTTTTAAGCGTTAATGAAAATTTTTCTATAAGCCAGGGTGATTTATTAGAGATTATAGGTGCATTTTTTTGGGCAATACATATACTACTTATTGATCGCTTTATAAAAAAAGTGGATGGATTAAAGTTATCTTTTGTACAAATTTTAACCTGTTCCATACTTAGTATGACAGTGTCGCTTATTTTTGAAAAAACAAATATACACAATCTGTATGGAGCTATTATCCCCATACTTTATGGTGGAATATTTTCCGTAGGTATAGCATATACCTTGCAAATACTGGGCCAAAGACACGCCAAACCTTCCCATGCTGCAATTATACTTAGCATGGAATCTGTTTTTGCTACCATAGGTGGTATGATAATTTTAAGCGAAACCTTACAATTAAGAGAATATTTGGGCTGTTTTTTAATGATGTCAGGGATGCTTCTATCTCAACTTTCTAATTTCGGCAGTGCTAAAAGCTGATTTGTACATTTTTATAATTTTCCAAGAGCTTTTTCCTTATTAATGTTATTTCCAACGGAATCAACTTTTGGCATAGGTAAAGTTAAAGTTAAAAACACTGCAGCAATGGGTAATATAGTCAGGCAGGATATGGCTGCATGAATTCCATAATTATCTGATATCCATCCAAGCAGTGGCGAAATCACTCCCCCCATGGTAACAGCCAGTCCTAAAGTAACTCCTGATGCTAATCCCATATGATTTGGCAAATACTTTTGTCCCAATACTACCATAGGACTATATGGTGCATAGAGTGCAAGACCTATTGGTATTAATAACACAGTTGATATAAAAACACTACTAACATTTATAAATATAAATAGCAAAGGTATAAGAGCTAGGAAACCTGCCATTATTACCTTTTTATTTCCCAATTTATCTGCTAAACGCCCTGCAATAAGGGTTCCCACTGCTCCTATAAGTATCAGTGTTGATAATGCTATACTTCCTCCTCGTTTAGATTGGTTTAATACATGTATCCAGTAAAGGGGCAAAAATGTATTAAGCCCAAAGAAAATCATAGCACGACAAGTAAGGGTTGCTGTTAAACGACCAAATGGCTTCCACTCATCAACCCTATCTTTCGCCTTTAGCTCTAACTTAACATTAATCTTATCCTTATTTTTTGTAAAATTTGATAATTGAAATAAAAACATTATACACATAACTACAGCAGGCAATGCCAAAATAATTGTTCCCTTTAGTCCAAACAATAACAAAATTTCCGTAGTTATTATAGGACTTATTGCAAATCCTATATTTCCACCTGCGGCAAACCTACTAATACCTGTAGCCTTATTTTCTCCAGCAAAATTATTTGCTAGTTTCACTCCCTCTGGATGAAAAGAAGCTATGCCAATACCACTTAATGCTATAAAAACAGCCATGATCCAATAATTATTTATAATTCCTGATATGCCAAAGCCCACTCCCGCCATTATTAAACCAAAAGGCAGTGTCCATGGTACAGAAATTTTATCTGAACAAATTCCAAACAAAGGTTGTACTATAGACGAACTAATATTTGCTGCAAAAATCAAAAAGGCAGCAGCTGTATAACTAAAATGTTTATCTGAAACAAGAAAAGGAAGTATTGCAGGTAATGCCCCTTGATAGAAATCTGCAGCAAAATGTCCTGCAGTCAAAAAATTAACATAGAATCGATTCATTCTTAACTCTCTCCTTTGCTTACAAGTCACAAATCTATCCCTAAAGATATTAAAATACTTTTGATTAGACACTTGAAAATTTATGCAATTTATTTAAATATTAATAACATCTATAGTAGCACAAAGAAATAAGAAATACAATAATGTCCCTAGCTACCAATATAACTTAAAAAAGATGATTCCTATACAGCATAGAAACCACCTTTTCTCCTAACTTCCTTTTTCAATTTTATTTAATCAGACAACATACGTCATTTGCAAACTGCACAGGATCATCTACAGAAAGCCCTTCAATTAACAATGCTTGGTTATATAAGACATTTGAAAGGAGTTTTAGTTTATCCTTATCCTCTACAAATGCCTGTTTAATAGCATTAAACATTTCATGACTTGTATTTATTTCTAAAATTTTATCAGCTTTAATATTTTGACTTTCCGGCATCATATTAAGCACTTTTTCCATTTCAATAGACAACTCTCCATCACTTGCAAGGCAAACAGGATGTGTTTTTAATCTTTTGGATGCTCTGACTTCCTTCACTTTATCTTTTAAAGTTTCCTTCATAAAATCAAATAATTCTTTATTTTCCTCTGTTTCTTTTTCACTTGCCTTTTCATCAGATTCAAAACCTAAATCCTTGCTAGAAACAGATTTAAATTCTTTTTCATTGTAATTCACAAGCATTTTAATAGCAAATTCATCTACATCATCAGTAAAATACAATATTTCAAAGCCCTTATCTTTAACCAGTTCAGTTTGCGGCAATTTATCAATTTTCTCTGCACTGTCACCTGTTGCATAATATATGAACTTTTGGTCATTTTTCATACGGGAAATATATTCATCAATACTTACAAGCTTTTTCTCTGTGGAAGAGTAAAACATAAGTAAATCCTTAAGTACATCTTTATTCATTCCAAAATCAGAATAAACACCATATTTAAGCTGTTTACCAAAGTTTTTATAAAACTCGTTGTACTTTTCCCTATCATTTTTAAGCATTAATAAAAGTTCACTTTTAATCTTATCCTTTATTTTTTTAGCAATAAATTTCAGTTGTCTATCATGCTGTAGAAGCTCTCTTGAAATATTAAGAGAAAGATCTGCAGAATCAACCAGTCCCTGCACAAAACTAAAATAATCTGGTAATAAATCTGCACACTTTTCCATTATCAATACACCATTTGAATAAAGTTCCAGCCCCTTTTGAAATTCCTTTGTATAAAAATCATAAGGAGTTCTTGCTGGAATGAAGAGTAATGTGTTATAACTTGTTACCCCTTCTACACTGGCATGAATTGTTTTAATAGGTTTTTCATAGCCAAAATGCTTATCCATGTAAAATTGTTCATAATCCTCAGCCTTTAATTCATTCTTATTTTTTCTCCAAATTGGTACCATGCTGTTTAAGGTTTCATCTTCAAAATAATCTTCATATTCCTTGTCACTGCCTTCTTTTAATTTACTTTTCTTTACCAGCATCTTAATAGGATATTTTATAAAGTCTGAATATTTCTTAATCAAAGATTTTATTTTATACTCATCTAAAAGTTCATCATATTTTTCATCTTCAGTATCTTCTTTAATTTTTAATATTACTTCAGTTCCTACCTCTTCTTTCTGGCAGCCTTCAATAGCATATCCTTCTACCCCTTTTGATTCCCATTTATATGCCTTATCTGAATTAATACCACGGCTTTTTACCGTAACCAAATCAGACACCATGAAAGCAGAATAAAAGCCAACTCCAAATTGACCTATAATATCTACTCCTTCTTTTAATTCATTCTCATTCTTAAATGCAAAAGAACCACTCTTTGCAATAGTACCCAGGTTATTTTCCAGCTCTTCTTCTGTCATGCCTATACCTGTATCAACAATTGTAAGTGTCCTTTTTTCCTTATCCACAGTAATTCTAATATAGAAATCATCCTTGTTAAAACTGACATCTTCATCAACAAGTGAACGATAATAGCTTTTATCAATTGCATCACTTGCATTGGATATGAGCTCTCTTAAAAATATTTCTTTATTTGTATAAATAGAGTTAATAACCAAATCAAGTAATCTCTTTGACTCTGCTTTAAATTGTTTTGCAGTCATTTTATCATTTCCTTTCTTTATATATCTAGTATATAGGTGTTAAAACCTTTATTAAAACATAGACTCTACCTGTAGATCACATGAAATCTATGTAATTGATACTATATTTGACTATATACTATATTACTACATAGATATCCATATATAATTCTTATATAACCTTATATAAAAAGGACTTTAACGTATTTAAGTTTTTCTTCTTTGTTAGCACTCTTAATACTTGAGTGCTAACTTTATTTTAGCAATTATTTTTTCTTTGTCAATATATTTTTACATTAAATCTTCATCTATGTCAATTTTAACTATTATTTTTTCTATGTTTTCTATTCTATTTTTTTGTAAACCTAATAAAAACTCAACATAATAATTCTGCCATTCTGACTCCATGTTATTTTTACATTTAAGTAGCCTTTCAGATGATAATTCAAAGGAATTACATCTTAAATCATCATAGAATACTGTTTTACCAAGCACTGCAAGTGACATATCATCCAAAACCTTAAATACTTCTATATATTCATCACCAAACAAACACTGAGAATCCAGAAGGTCTATATAATCTTCAAGTGAATGTAAATTTGAACATATAATATTGAGTTTATCCTTAATATGTGGGCATTTCATTACAGCATCTACAATATAGGCAAACCTGTAATCATTCATTTTTTTACCTTCATTAAACACTATTTTGTGTTTTTCAAATTTTTTATTTCCCATAATAATCATATTTAAAATGTTACCACTTTCATACGCCGCTAGAAACCTTATTGTAAATGATTCTCTACATTTACCTATATAATCTACAAGTTTTTTATTTTTAATATTAAATTTCTCTATTACATCCTTAAAGGCTTTATTTATAATACATATAAGTTCATCATCACTTTTTTGAAAAAGAATTCTTGTAATGTTTTCAACATGACATACTGAAATTTCAAGAGTTTTTTCATTACTTTTAGATAAAGCTATGAAAACAGACTGTTGAAGGAGTACTTCAAACACATTAATTGGAGATTTTATAATATTTATTCTATATTTTTTGCCATAATTTCTAAGTATCTTTCTAATAGATGACTGTGTAAAAAGATTACAAAATTCAGTCTCAATTTTTAATTTTTCAAGATATTGTTTTATATAAAAAATCCCCTTCATGTTCATATCATCAAAAATAAGAGGATAATCCATACTACATGGTATATCTTGCGCATCAAATATTATATCATAATTGTTAAAAAAATCACAAAGACCAACATCTACTGTATCGTTATAAACCTCAAGAGGAATGTTAAGCTTATTTTCTTTTATATATTCATAACATATCCTGCAATCCTCAACACAACTTTCAAGAATTTTAAGACCTTCTTTGTATATTGTACTAACACCTTTTTCAGACATTAAGGAAGAAAAGTTTTGGCGATTTTTATAATTTTTTATAAATGTATTTATGGAATAGTATATTGAACTTAAAATATTAACTGCACTGTCTTCTTTTATAGAACTACTTTGGCCTCTTGTATATTTTATCATTAATTCTTTAAAAATAGAGAAAATTTCTATATTTATATTTTCAGATAAGGTCTTCAAAATTCATTATCCTCCTCATCATTTATGTTGGTAAGATATTTATTATTTTTGAAGTTACTGATAATTTTTTCAATTCCCTTTCCTTTTAAAAGTTCTATTGAACCATTATAGACCTTATTATAAAAAAACATTACAGCTTTAAATATTTCTTCATCCCCCAGAAAATCTGATGTACAATTTTTTATATAATGGAATATTTCATATATATCATTAATACTTTCAACTAAATTATGCTGGTTTACATATGGAGAGTTTCCGAGTTCTTTTATGATATCTTTTGTTAAGTTGATATCTAGTTCAATTCTACCATGGGCTTTTAAAGTGAAATTTCTTGTGTTTAAAATATCTTTCATATCTTCTAGGGTCAGGGTAAGATTTTGTTTTTTTAAATAGGTATTTAATTTTAAAAGCTCATTTACAGCATTTAATCTTTTAAAATCACTAAGAGAATGAAATATTTCAGGCATGCTCATAATTATCTCTCCTTTTTAAAAGAATTTGAACGAAACACTTGACATATACCTTTGAATATGGTATGATTAAGTTGTTTGGTATGATGTTATTTTTATACATGTTTCATTATATCATAATTAAACATAAATTCAAGTCCACAGTAGTTAATTTTACTGTTTTTTTATTTTTAAACATATTTTATAAGACAACACTTCTGTTGTCTTAATTATTTATAAAGTAATTCTCAAATTTCAGATTAAGAACTCTTCTCTACTCTATTATATAACTTCCCAAGGGTTTTCCTTTCCTTCCATGAATAAAATACAACTTAAAATAGAATTTTCCACCATGTCGCTTACAGATTGATCCGTATAAAAAGCTGTGTGAGGTGTAATAATTACATTAGGATAAGATTTTAAAATTGCCAGTTCCCTATTGTCTAATATCTGACCTTTCAAATCATTGTAATAAAGATTAGATTCATGTTCAATGACATCTAAAGCTGCCCCTCCAATTTTTTTCTGTTCAATGCCACAAATCAAGTCACCAGTATTAATAAGAGACCCTCGTGCCGTATTAATAATACATACATCATCTTTCATCATTTCTATGGAATTTTTATTAATCATGTGATAATTATCTTCTTTAGCGGGGATATGTAATGTAATAATGTCACTATTTTTAAAAAGTTCTTCTAATGAAACATATTCAGCATATTTTTTTGCTTCTTCTTTTTCATGTAAACTATGGGCTATTATTTTACACCCAAATCCACTTAAATATTTAATTACTGTTTGTCCAATTTTTCCAGTTCCAATAACCCCTACGGTTAAATTTTTCAATTCCCTGCCTTGTACACCTTTTAAAGAGTAATCTTGTACATTACTGCATTCTATAATAGATTTCATTTTTCGTATTACCATTAAAATCATCATAAGAGTATAATCAGCTACACCATTTGGTGAATAGGTTACATTTCCTATATGAATATCTAGTTCTTTAGCTTTTTTAATATCTATGTGATCATAACCAATAGTTCTGGTAGATATAAACTTTACTCCAACTTCATGAAACTTTTTTATTAATTCAGCTGGAACAGGAGTTGTAATAATACTTACACACTGAAATCCTTTTGCCAGATCTGCATTTTCCATATTAGGTGCATCATCACACAGCACTACTTCAATATTATACTTTTCACTAAACTTCTGAAAATATATAGTTTCATCAGCTCTATGACTATACGCTAGTATTTTCATTATTTTCGACTTCCTTTCTCAAAACAATTGCAGTAATTATTTTATTCCTAAATTTATCTATATTTTAAAGTGACTATTTCTAAATAATATTATATCATATACCTCCTGGGTAACTTTAGGACAAATATATATTTATATGGATACATTACTATATATTTCCTAAGATCACTTTATGAAGATACCTTTCTGCCACTTCTTCTGCTTTTTTCATAAATTTTACATCCGTAGGAGAACTTTTAAATTTATACCTTGGAAAATATCTAGAAAGGTGCAGTGGAATATTATCATCTATGGAACTTAAGAATTTTGAAATTTTCTCCACTTCCTCCAAATTGTCATTTTCTCCACTGACTAACAATGTGGTAACTTCCACATGACAGGCTTTTACGGCCCTTTCAATGGTTTTTAGTACAGGATCTAAACTCCCCCCACAAAGGTTCTTATAATATTCTTTATTAAAGCTTTTCAAATCAACATTCATAGCATCTACATAAGGAAGAAGTCTCTCCAGAGGTTCATTACTTATATATCCATTAGTAACAAGTACTACATCTAAATTAGGATTTGTTTCTTTCAAAAGTCTGGCACAGTCATATACATATTCATACCAAATTGCAGGCTCGTTATAAGTAAAAGCTACCCCTATACTGTCTTTCAACTCCACTACAGTATCTACCAAATTTGCTTTAGACACAAATTTGCTTTCAGCTATAAACTGGGAAATATTATAATTCTGACAAAAATCACAGGTGAAATTACATCCAAAACTCCCTATTGAAAGAATGCAGCTGGATGGCTTAAAGTAGTGCAGCGGCTTTTTTTCTATGGGATCTAGTGCCGCAGAGGTAATTTCACCATAATTTATAGTGAAAAGCTTTCCATTTTCATTGATTCTTACATTACATTTTCCAAAGCATTTATCTTCAATTATGCAATTATGAGGACATAAAAAACAATGTATTTTATCTTTAATTTTTTCATAAAACAAAGCTTCTATTTTCACTATATCAACCTTCTTTTTAATAGTCTTTATACCTGATCACCTTAAATTTTTCTATTTTGTATTCTTCATGAGGCTTTATACCTGCCTTTTCTAAAGCAATTGACAGCTGCTTTTCTACTGTATCCACACCTTCTAAGTTTGGCAGTAAAAGTCCTGTCTTTCTTCCCTTCCTTACAATTACACCATATTTCTCTGGATCTAACTCTTTTTTAGAACAAGATTCAGGTTCTGTTAAAATATCAACTGAAAAAATAATATCTAAAAGTTCCTCTTTTTCTATTTGATAAAATCTTGGATCATTAAACCCTGCTTCAATAGCATTACGTATAATTTCTTCTGCTATATTATTTGTTGTAGGAAATATAGTACCTATACACCCTCTTAAGTCTCCATACTTTTTTAAGGACACAAATACTCCCCTTTTAGTATTTTTCATTTCATCTGTTATATACTCAGGAAGTTTTTTAAGAACTTTTCCTGTATTTAAATAGGTCTCAAGACTTTCTCTTGCAAGCCTTACATAAGGATTGCTTTCCCTTTTTCTTTTTTCATAGTCAGCACTGCGAAGTAACTCCATATGTTCTAATTTCGAAGCATCTCCCGACAAAACATCAAATCTCATTACTCCATAACCTACTCCAAAAGATCCTTCATAACTCAAAAGTTCCCCATTAAATTTATGGCCATCTAATGCTCCAAGCAAAACCAGAGTGGAAGATCTTCCGCATTCTCCTGCATTAATTATGGTTTCCTCATTCATGCCCAGAATACCTTCTACATCACCATTTTCTAAATAACCAAGAAACTCTTTATCAAATTTCTCTCCAAAAGGACTATATCCATAAGGTCCTTCTTCCTTTAATTTGTGGGATAGATCTCCACTTGCTATAAACACAACTTCTTCTTCTAATTCTTCTACTGCTTTATTTATATCCATTCCAAACTTGTATAAATCAATCTGGCTCAGAGGGGCATAAGTTATGTGCACAAGTTTATAGTCCTTATAGTATTTATTGATAAAATACAAAGGAACCATGGCCCCATGATCTAGAAAAAGAGAAGTATTATACTTATTTAAGAGAGAGTTGGTAACCATTACAACAGGTATATTATTTTTATATGCAAGTTCATATATTTTACTGGTAAGAGACTTATTAACTGGTATTTTCATAGAAACATCCCGTGTACCAAAATTCTTTAAACTTCCCGAAATTTCACTTTCATAACTAAGTGCAATAGCATCTTTAAACATAACACCGTGGGGAGTTACAAGTATAATTGTACCGGGAGCCTTTTTTCCGATCTCTTCTCCCACTATATGAAAACTCTTTGTTGTATTACTAATCTTTTTTTCTTCTCCCTTTCCTACCTCTGGAAGTATAATTGGCGGGTGTGGAAGTAAATAAAAACCTTGTAAACCCAAAAAAATCACCTCTATAATAATATTTGCAGTTTTCTATAATAATATTAGAAAACTAAAAATTATGCAATATATGGTCCAAATTTGAATAAAATTTTTCATAAAGCTTAAACTAACTTCATATCAAGTATCCAAAAATACATGCTAAGTCAGATGGCTTATAAAATTAAGGGGTGATTTATTTGAATAAAAAATTAAATTTACTTATATTTAGTGGAGATTATGACAAGGCTCTTGCCGGCTTGATTATAGCTAACTCTGCCAAAGAAATAGATATAGATGTATCAATATTCTTTGGCTTTTGGGGACTTCTTCTTGTAAGAGATCCTAAAGCTCCTCTTTCAGAAGATAAAAGTCTTTATGAAAAAATGTTTTCCATCATGACTCCCAGAGGTATTGAAGAGTTACCATTATCAAAAATGAATTTTAGCGGTTTAGGAAAAGAAATGCTGAAAGCTATGATGAAAGAAGATGATACTCCAAGCATCACAGCCTTTTTAAAAGGAGCAATAAAAAAAGGAGTTAAGTTTTATGGTTGTAAGCTTTCAGTAGAAATTATGGGATTTAAAAAGGAAGAACTTCTTCCTGAAGTCGAAATAATTGAAGCAAAGGATTATTTAAAAGATGCTGTTAATTCAGATATGCAGCTATTTATTTAAAGACATCTAAATTTCCTTAACAGAAATCCCATTTTTAAAATATGAGTTTAAAAAAATTGTAACCTAGTTTTACTCCATAAAAAAGCACTACGCTGCCGCAGACTATGTTTATTTTTCTAAGTACATTTTCATTAAAAATATTTTTAAATCTAGAAAAAACAGCAGCAAGAAAAATAAACCATATAAAAGATGCTGTGCACATTCCAATAACAAAAAATTTAGAAGCATATAAAGGCATTGCAGCTCTAAAACTTCCCAGCAGCAAAGAACCATCTATTATAGCTTGAGGATTAAACCAGGTTACTGTAAAACAGCCTACTACCGCTTTGCATAAAGATATATTCATATCTACTTTATTATTTGACAGCTTAGGTTTAGACCTAATAAGGGTTACTCCTATATAAAAAATAACAATAGTCCCTAAAAGAAAAATTGACAGCTTAAGAAAATAAACCTTGTCCATGAGTACACCTATTCCGAAAAAGCTTGCAACGGATAAAGTTATATCAAAAAATATGGTGATAAACGCTACTTCAAACGCTCTTTTTTTACTCATAACTAGGGCTGTGTTTATCACATATAAATTTTGCATACCTATAGGTGCAACATAACTAAGACCAAGTACGAATCCTTGAATTAAATATCTCAACATAATATTTTCACTTCCCATGTATTAAATTTAGGTATCTTAAAACGCCTTATTTTAAAAAATCTAATACAAATTATAATAGTAAACAAAAATATTATCTCCAACCAAGAAAATAAAAATTTTACCAACCAAATATATCAAGTGATTCTTAGGTTCAGGTGGAGTTTGCTTACGAGAACTGCTTTTCTCCAGCTGAACATTATTAACAGTATTCTTAGTGTCTTTAGCACTTAGAATACGTTATCCTTTAGGGGAAGAACTTATCCAGGCGCATAGCAGTGCTTATCCCCCACTTTGATAGAAAAGTAGAGAACCAAAATTTTTAATTTTGTGTGAATCGCTTTCACAGAGTGCGATGGGGGTGTAGCGATCGGATAAAAAGCAGCTGTTAAATCTTTAAATTTATTTAACAACTGCTTCCTTGTTTTATCAGTTTTCTAACTATATGGGATAACTTTTTAAGACCAGTTTCCATTTCCGTAATTGGAGCGTAAGAATAAGATATTCTCAAATTTTGATTATTTGAAAAGCCATACATACTGCCAGGATTAATAAGAATTTTTTCCTTTATTGCCTCTGAAAACAATTTATTTATAGATATGTTGTATTTTAATCTAAGCCATATGTAAAACCCACCTTTAGGAGTGTTCCATGAAGCTATATCCTTAAAATTATCATTTAGAATTTCTATGGTTTTATCTCGACGAAATTTCAATTTTGTCCTAAATTTTTTAAGATGCTCCTCATATAAGCCACTGCTTATCCATTCCGCTATCATCAATTGAGATATAGAGCTTGAACCATAATCTGTCTGCATTTTTATATCTGCCAATCTCTCTATTACATTTTCACAACCTGCAATCCATCCGATTCTGAAACCTGGCGCAAGAGATTTTGAAATACTTCCAAGATATAAAACATTTCCATTCTTATCTTTACTCTTTAAAGGCATAGGCGCAGGTTCTTCTATCCATAATTCTCTATAAACATCATCTTCAACAATAGGAATTCTAGAATTTTCGCAGCATCTTAAAATTTCCACACGCCTGGATTCAGTCATTACAATCCCCGTCGGATTGTGATAGGTAGGAATAGTATATAGCATTTGAGTAATTTTGTTCCCTCTATTTTTTTGTATTTCGTCAGGAATAATACCTTTTGTATCCATTTTCAAACCAACTAAATTCATACCTAATGATTGAAATATATGTAGAGATTTTAAATAGGATGGATTCTCCACAAGTATCTTAGAGCCTGGAGGTAAAAGAGCTAGTGATATAAGCTGTAGTGCTTGAAGTGCTCCTGAAACAATTAGTATGGAAGAATGCGGCACATGTATACCATACTTTTTAAGATATTCACTAATTATCTGTCTTAATTCCAGCAACCCTTTTCCTTCAAGATAACCTAAAGAAGTAATTCTGTTTAAACATTTATTTAAAACTTTATTCATCATATGTTTAGGAAATAAATCAGGGCCTGGTTCTCCTGTTCCAAGTCTAATTATATTTTCTGCATATTCCAGCTTATTAACCATTTGAATGGTACGGAGATTTGGCTTATGAATACTTCCTTCAATATAATTCTTCCAATTCAATTCCGATTTTGAAGAAAACAAAGACCATGTATTATTTATTACTCTGGTACCGCCCCCCTTATTACCTTCAATAAAACCTCTACTTTTCAATTCATCTAAGGCTTCAACTATAGTACTTCTGTTTACTTCAAATATCTCTGCAAGTTCTCTTTGAGAAGGAATTTTAGTACCTATGGCAAAGTTTCCACTAGATATCTCACGGATTATATAATCTACAATTTGCCTATATAAGGTTTCGGAACAATTTTTATCTGGTTTCCAATTAATATCTATCACTTATATTGCACCTTCTTTAGTCTAAACACTTACTACATAATATCATAAAGGCAGATTTTAAAATATATGTAATTGAAATTTACTAAAACTAAAAGTACTATGGTCCTTTAATTAAGTTTTGGGGAAAATCCACTTAATTCTTTCATTAAGAACTAAAACCAAAATGGAATTTATTGTATCTATCGATTTTGCAGCAAATACACTAAATTGTCCCATTAATGCTAAAACACCAAATGTAATATTATATAAATTTGCTATTTTTATATTCATATCTATTATTTTATAGGAATTTTTAGATAATGTAATTAAATCATTTAATCTACTGATATTATCTTCAAATATGATACAATCTGAATTTAATTTAACTTGATCACAGGATGAATCTGCAAAGCTCACACTTACATCTGCAGCTCTCATTGCAGAAACATCATTTAAGCCATCTCCTACCATCATCACTGTATTGTATATTTTTTGCTTTTCTATAACCCTTAATTTTTCTTCATCATTACAATCTCCATAGGTATTATTTATATCTAATACATCAGCAACATATTTGCCCCTATCATAACTATCGCTTGTTAATAAAGACAGATTTGTTATACCTTCAAGTTTAAGTTTGGAAATTAATTCACAAGAACTATGCCGTATACTTTCTCGCATTATAATTATACCTGTAAGTTTGCCATCTAAACTGACAAGAATAGGCGTGTATAAGTTCTTTTTGTAATGCAAGTATTTATCTAGTACATTATCTAAAGCCACATTATTTTCTATAAAGAATTTATCATTTCCTATTAGTACTGTATGGTTGTTGTATATGGCCTTTATTCCTTTTGACGGTATCAATATGGAATTCTGTACATTTTTTAAAGCATAATTATTTTTATGAAACTCAGTTTCTACTGAAGAATCTTTAGTCACCTGCATTTTATCTATATTATGTGATTTTTGTAACTCATTTTGGAAAGTAACAGATATAGGGTGATAATTGGAGGCTTCACAAGATGCACATATTTTAAGTATAGCTTCATTAGTATAGCTTTTATCGAAGGACTGTACATCTATAATTTCCATATTTCCATAAGTTAATGTACCTGTTTTATCAAATACTACACTGCTGGTACCTGCAATTTTCTCAAAAGTATTAGGATTCCTAAGATATATATTATACTTACTTAATAAATGAATATAATTTTTTATTCCCGTAGTCAAAGCTAGTTCAGATGATTCCGGACATAAAACCAATATTATTGATAAAGCATTTAATATGTTTCTTGTAAATATATAGCATGTAATTCCTAATAAAGCAGCAATGGGTACAATTCTATCTTCAAATTTAATCACTCTCTTATTCAAATTTAATTGTTCAAAAGATATATCCTCTTTATTTAATACCTGAGGAATATTGGTTATGCGAACTTTTAAGTTGCCGGATAACACTGCAGCACCCTGATACACTGTATTTCCTTTACTCATAGGAAATACAGTAGGTTGACCGGTGCGATAAAGATTGCTAATCAAACTGCTGCCATCTAAAATTTCTCCTTCCACTGGAACTAGTTCACCTTTGTGGATATATATAATATCATTTAACTGTAATGAATGAATTGAAGTTAACATTTCATCACCAGTACTAGTGATAATCCATGCAGTATTAGGTGGGGTAACCATATTGTGTTTTAGTAATCTCTGGTATTTTAAGTCAGCAGACAATTTTATGTAATTGCTAAGATCAATTAAGACAATTAATAATAAACCTTCTGTACTTTCCCTTAAAACAGTAAGACATACAGCCGCTAACTTTAAGATAAATTCTGAATTAGAATGAATATGTTTCGTAAACTTTTTATAAACGTTTTTAAAAAGAGGATACCCTCCTATGATGGTAATTGCAGAAGCTGCTCCTAATGCACCTATACTACTGCTAATAAAAAATTTACCAAATATGGAATTTTTCATCTTAAATAACAGATAAACCAAAATAGACCATGTAAGTTTAGTCTTAACTTTACTTGTTTTTCCTTTAATATCATAATACAAGTTATAAGAATCCAGATCCGTAGAATTATGATTTATTTTAGATGCTAAAACTTGTTCTATACCATGCTTAATTAATTTCATATTTGTTTTAGCTTCATCATATACTACAAGAATGCTGCCAGTATTGCAATTTACACTGCTATATTTTACTCCATACATATTTTCAACGTATATATCTATATGTTTAGCCAATATTTTGTTTCTATAGATTTTATTAGTTTTAAATCTAATACGCCCGGGTAGTATGTTTATTTCTTTCAATTTTAAAATACAACTCCCTTTTAAAATTTATAATTATTAACGTTTAAACATTAATAGCCTAATTATACGTTTATACAACTTTTTATTATTTGTTCTTTCAAATTCTTGAAAAAAGAAGTCATTAAAATTCTTTATAGAATTACACCATAAAGTTACTATTCTTTCTTCAGAAGATGGGTTATCTTTAATTTCTTCTAAACTAAAAATCAACAAATCTTGTAATATTTCTTCTACTTTATCTAAGTTATTATTTAATACTACTAGATTAGCTGAATTATCCTTATTATCTTTCATACAGCAACCCCTTGCCAATAATATTCTAGTCATTAATTATTTTGCCTATAAAAAATATACTATTCAAGTTTATAAAGCTTCAATCTAAATTTCAAAGTTAAAATTGAAATCAAAGTATTAAAGCTATAAAATACTATAGAATTTAATGGATTTAAATAATCCATAATTGATAATAACATTCCAATTATATTTAATGTTAGAGCAATATTTTTAGTCTGAATATTTATTTCAGTACAAAAATAGCTTAGTTTTATCATTAAAGGTAATTTATCCATACAATTACATTCAAAATTAATATTACCTTTTGACATATCCATCATAATAGTATGGTTCTTATATATACATATGACTAGATCATAACGTAAATATCTTGGAAATTGTTCCAAAAATTCACTTGTGACTAGTAAAGCTTTTTTATCTTTTGTTTTATTGTTAAAATTATAGTTAGCTTTATCTTTTAAAACTTCATAATCTAATATATTTATTCCCAAATAATGGCTTATATAATCTATAATAGCATCTCTATAATTTCCAATTATAGAGATATCGTTAATTCCTAGTAAACGCATGTTCTCTACAATTGATTGCATTCTATCAGAAATAGGGTTTTCTAATTGCCCTAATATTACAAGCTTTTCAAAATCCATTCTGCTTAAATGTGATAATGATTTATTGTATTTATAAGATTCCCTTAAAAATAATCTACTATCTATCCACAAAGAATTAATATTACCTATTAAATAAAAGCAATGGTAATTTTTTAAATATATATCATTGTATCTTAGTTTTGATGATGCATAATAATATGAAACTAAAGCTACAGCAAATAAAATTCCTGGATAACCTAAAATAAGTACTGAAAAAGCTTTAGATATACTATTAGTAAATAAAAGTGTAATACTTGACGTAATTAATGAAATATTCATTATTTTTTTAGAACTTATATATTCACTTCTATATATTTCCTCAGGCCATCTTTTCTTAAGTAATGACACTGGATTTAATGTATGAAATATTATTTTGTATAAAGAATTATCCTTTACATCTGCAGTAATTTCTAATTTTTGTTTAATATTCAAGCACTTCTCTAAAAGAATTATAATCTCATTTTCAGATATATGTGCAGCGTCATAGTTAATAAGAACATTCCCAGTTATTTTACTTGCTTTAACAGAAAACACACCTTTTGATTTAATTAATATAATTTTTATATTAACCGCTATTTTATCATTTCTAAAAAGATTAGATACATTAGCCCTAAGCCTTCCCGGTAAGGAGGATATAATCCTTATTCTGCCAAAATTTAAATTGATCATTTTACACTTTCAGGTTCATCCATGTTAGCCAAGTGTTTTTTTCTACGTTGATACTGTACTTCTGCCACTATATCTTCTAATCCTTCTTTAGCTCCACAGGTTAATTCAGTTACTTTATCTGTTACTGCAAGGACCGAAGCCACAGTTCCTACTGCCAGCTTTCTCAAAGGATTAAATATTATCTTTTTCATAGAAATGTCAATTCTATCGTCTATAATATGATCATCATTTAAATTTTTCTCTTTTATATTAATATTATCAAGCTTAGATAATATATTTTCAACGTTTTTACTTATATTTCCAAAATTATCATTCATAATTTTCATACTATTTTTTACATCTAATTTATTATTTTGTAATTCTTCTATTTTTTCACTTATTTTGCTGTATTTTTGCTGCAAATCAATAAGTTCCTGCTCCATTTTCTTCTGCAGCTCTTCAATTTTTTCTGCTGAACCGTTAGTACCACTTTTTGTTTCTATTGTATGTGTTTCATTGTTATCCATTTGTTTATAGCCTCCTTAAATTATATAAGTTTTATTATACTCAATTTTCTTTTTTTTAATACCTGAGTAAGGTAATTTTAACCATAGAATATAATAATTAAATTAATGAATACGAGCCAAGAACTTTGACCACACTCTTCTCTCTAATCTTATCTATTGTCAATTTTATATTTTTATCCTCTGGATGCCGTCCATCAATATCAATAAAAAAATGATATTTTCCAAGTGCCTTTTTTGTGGGACGTGACATTATTGACGCTAAATTAACGCCTCTTTGAGAAAACTCATTTAAAATATTAGATAACACACCTGGCTTGTCTACAGCTTCTATAATAACTATTGAAGTTTTATAACGCTTATTAATATCATAATTAATAGATTCCTTTGATAACATAATAAATCTCGTCTCATTTTCCTTAGAATCCGTTACGGTTTCAATTTGAAAATTAAATGATTTTTCAGTATTTAATATATGTTTCGGTATAATGGCAGATTCCCCCGAAATACCTTTCTTTACTTGTTCAAAAGATTCCCCATTACTTTCAGTGGTTATTATTTTGAAATTACTATACTGCTCCAAAAACTTATAGCACTGCCCCTGTGTTTTAAATTGGACATATACTTTTTCTATTTCTCCCACAGGGCTATTTCCTACAAATGCAAATTGAATTGGAACTACAATTTCATATATGATATTTAGGTCTCTTTGAGAAAGCAAATCAAGTGTAATCTGAACATATCCATCAAGAGTATTCTCAATAGGTATTATTCCAAATTCACATTCCCTGCCAATGGCATTGAAAACTTTTGCTATGGTAGGATAGAATACTATCTCTACATTTTTATCAATTAACTCACTATATTTATTTACTGCAAGTTCACTAAAAGTACCTTTTGGCCCCAGTGTAGCTATCTTATTCATTTATCTCCTCCGCATTAAAATTTATTTCCGTTTTTTCGCTCATACACTATATATCAGAAAATTATACCATAGAATATAATATGTATGGAAATAAAAAAACAATTTGTAGTTTAACAAGTTGTTTTTCAACATTAAAATAGACATTTTATGAAGATATTGGCTTATATAAGAAAAATAGCTCTTTGAACTATTTTTCTTTTCTTCTAATTATTAAATTTTTACAACAGAACAATAGTCTCAATCTATTGCCTATCCATTTACTTTCATTTATATAAACCCCAGAGAGTATTAAAAATCCTCCAAACACCATCAGTAAATCTACTTTCTCTTTTAATATAATAACTGATGATACTATTGTAATTAACGGAACAATATATATATAATTTGTTGTTTTTACTGAACCTATAATGCTTATAGACTTATTCCACATTATAAAGCATAATATCGAAGCAAAAACTGAGAGAAACAACATATTTAATATTATTTTAATATTTAAATGTAATCCTTGAAATAATCTAACATTTGAAAGGAACAAAATGGGCGTCATAGTCAAAATTCCATAGAAAAATATTTTTCTTACAATAAAAAATTGATTATACTTATTACTTACTCTTTTTATCAGTATGGAATATATAGAAAATAAAATTGCAGATAGCATTGCTATAAAATCGCCTATGGAATTTAATTTCAATACTTCTCCGTTATAAATTACAATAACAATGCCTACCATTGCTACTAAAAATCCTAATAATAAATTGGCAGTTAATTTTTCATCTTTATTTGTGAAATGAGCCATCAATGCTGTAAATATAGGTATTGCCGATACAATAAGTGCCACGTTTGAAGCGTAGGTATATTTTAGTGCTAAATTTTCAGTCCAGTAATAAAATGATATTCCAGTAATACCCAATAGACAGAATAGCATTTCTTCTTTAATAGTTAATATTCTAATATTTTTAGGATATATAAGAATCAAGATAACAAATGCAGTAGAAAAACGATAGGCCAATATTTCCTCGGCAGAAAATTGTTCTAATAATATTTTTGTAGATATAAAGGTTGTACCCCAAATGATTATTGTGATGATTGCCATTAAATGTCCCAAGTAACTTTTTTTCATTTATAACTACTCCTCTTTTCTTATTTAAAAGTAATTATAAAGTATATTTAAATATTAATATTGTAAAAAGTTGCAGTCATTATTTAGATATAGGTTTTATATTTCATTGGAGTTACTCCCGTATACTCCTTGAAATATTTAGTAAAATGACTTTGGTCATAAAATCCACTTTCTAATGCTATATCAGCAAAATCATTATTATTTTTTAGTAATTTTTTTGCATGGTTTATACGTAAATTAGTTATATATTTATGGGGAGATAAGCCATGTTGTTTTTCAAATTGTCTAATTAGATAATATTTACTCATCCCTGCCACCTTTGCCAAGTCACTAAGCATTATATTATTTAAATAATTCTCATCTAAGTATTTCTTAATCTCATTTATTTTGTCTGAGTTTAAACTTCCAATTATTGACCTTGGGTAATCCTTGTTATTTCTATTTGCTAAAAGAGAAACATATTTTAAAAGCTTTGATTCAATTTCCATATTTATAATACTGTTCTGAATATCTGAAAATAAACTAACTATGCTATTAAACATTATTTCATTTAATTTCATATATGAAAAATTGTTCTCAATATTATTGTCAAATGCAGTTTCAAACCATTCTTTGTTTATGTAAAGCATTCTAAATCCCCAATGTTTATAATTATAAGGATTGCATTTATGAGCAGATGTTGGAGGAATTATTAAAATTGTCTTTTCTGTAAGATCATAAGTATTTCCACATATTTCAGTCTTACATCCCCCCTTTTCAACTAACCCTATAGAAATCTCATTATGAAAATGTGGTTTAGATGAATGTATTGAATTATTACATTTTTTTATTTCAATATTTCCATTAACATTGTTGAAATAATACCTTATACCTTCCATATTACCGTTATCTACCTCCATTTTTAAATTGAATATATATTTAATGAGCATATCTTCTATTATTATCAATATATCAAATAGCATTTATCAATCGTAAATTTTTACTTTTCGTTGTTGAAAAATTTCTCTAATTATTTCCCTCTAAAAAATAGTTTCTACTATTAAGAACAAAATAATCTTTGAAATGCCGTATTATTCATAAGTTGAATCCTACGGCATTTTTGTGATTTATTCTATTCAAGAATTCAAAGTATCTTCAGCCTTTTTATTTAAAGTCTCCCTCAAATTCTTTAATACATTCTTGAAGCAATGTTGCTGAATATGCCATTGATGGTCCTCCACCAAAAGTTACTGCAACCATGGCTGCTTCTATTATTTCTTCTTTTTTTGCACCTGCTTCAAATGCCTTATAGGAGTGATATACAATACAGTACTTACATCTAGTGTAACAACCGATTGCCACACTCAGCAATTCTTTGGTTTTTAAATCAAGAGCCTTAGGTTTATAAGAAACATCTAATAGTCTCATAAAGGCACTGACATTTTCAGGATTCGTCGTTGAAAGATTTTCAAGTCCCCCTGTAAATGAATTAAGTATTTCTCTAACATTCTCCATGTTTATTCCTCCTCATGTAATAAGCTTTCAAACTAGTTATTTCTACACTTATTTTTAAACTCCTCCTAAAAGTGATAAAAAACTAATTATTTAAACATATTACATATATCATAGACCACCTATCCACTTATATATGACCAATGAACACCTGAAAATTCAGTAGTAAACCCTCGTAATTCAGGTGTTGATTTATATGCAAATGTATTTACTATTTCAAACTTTTCCGATGACTATTTAACTGCTGAAATATGGCTTAATACTGATTTTCCCGAAAACGGAAGTATATCCCATAAGATTTCTTCAACCAATACTGCTTTAAAGCCACTTCCAGAAAACAATGTAAATATTAGATTTGTAAAATCCACCATCAGACTTCCTCAAAATGGAGTCAATGTGTACGAAAGAATAGTGCCGCCTAATACAACATTAGTAGGTGAAGAAGATGGAAAATTTATAGAGTCTCCAGGCGGAAACTATGTCATAGTTATACACTCATCAAATTGTTCAAAAGTTGATAAGGTAATAGTTGCATTCGGTTGGTGGGAAAAATCAAGAAGCTAAAAAGCAAATATACTAAACAGTGGGAAATATTCTAACTATGGGGTGATACTGCTTAATTTAACGTCAGGCTGTGTGAAAAGTCAATAAATATCTAAAAGTACCTGTTTCATATAAAGTATTAATAACTTGTACAAGTCTTTTACTGAAAAATTGCATAAAAAATAGTTTTCACACAACCTGACATTCATAGGTGCTTTGCCAAATTATCACTAAAGGAAAAAATTATGGCAATTAAATGTCAGACATAATGAAGAATTATCTAGAACAATTTCTATAGCCTAAATGGCTTATATGTGGCTTTAGAATATCCTATTAATTTAGCACATCCCTCTCACCCTTAATAGCAATATAATTAAATATCTCCTGAAACAAAGTTTTTGCCACAGGTGCCGAAACATCTCCTGCATAATAACTTGAGCCACTAGGTTGGTTAATACTTACTAATAAAGTTATTTTAGGATTTCCTGCGGGAGCCATACCAGCAAAAGAGGACATATACTTCCCTGGTGCATATGTTCCTGTTGTTGGATCAGCTATTTCAGCCGTACCAGTTTTACCTGCAATATCTAGCCCCTGTACAAAGGCATTTTTCCCCACCCCTTCAGTAACTACTTTAATTAAATCCTGTCTTAATTCAGATGCTAGTTCTGGATCATATACATTTTTTTTGCCGTAATTATCATATTTTCTATCTACAACTTCCTTATTTGTATCATCAGCATGAGCAATATCTTTCATGATATGCGGTATTATCCATATTCCCCCGTTGGCAATAGCATCAAAAGCAGTCATGTATTGGATCTGGTTGACTGCAACACCTTGCCCGAAGGATAGCTCCGACAGATCCACCTTATTTATTTGGGCAGGGCTTTTCAAGATACCTGCTGATTCCCCCGGTAAATCTATGCCTGTCTTTTGCCCAAATCCCATTTTTTTTGCGGTAGCAACAAGTTTCTCTTTACCTAGTTTATTTCCTAACTCTGCAAAACCTACATTGCAAGAATTTTTTATTATATCCACAAAACTTTCGCTGCCATGCCCATTCAAATTCCAGCAATGAATGGTTGTCCCATCAATTTTGATACTACCATCACACGTATATGTATCATTTAATCCAATATTGTTTTCTAAAGCACAGGCCGCAGTAATTACTTTAAATATGGAGCCCGGTTCAAAATTATCTTGAACAGAGGAATTTTTCCAAAGCATTTCAGCCTCTTTAGAATTATTAGATATATTTGATGTATTATTAAGATCTAAACTAGGTTTATTTGCCATGGCTAGTATTTCCCCATTTTGAGGATTCATAACTATAATATTAACCCCTTTTGCCTTGTTATCTTCTAAAGCTTTTTCGGCCGCTTGTTCAGCAAATTCTTGAATAGCTGAATCTATTGTTAAAATAACGTCTTTGCCTTGTATCGGTTGTGTAGATACTTGTGGTTCATAAGGTAATGGGTTATTTTCTCCATCTTTTTCATAAGTTGTACTACCAGGTGTACCCGAAAGTTCTTTGTCATAGCTCAATTCCACCCCGGAAACTCCTTTCCCTTCAGAATTGACCAATCCTAAGATACTTGTCATAAAATTTCCATTTACATAGTACCTTTTAGTATCTGGTGAAATAATAATACCTCTAATATTTAATGCTTTAATCTGTTCCATTATAGGTTTTTCAATCTGCCTTTTCAATAAGGCTGAATTAGCAGGCAATCCATCAGGTAATGTTGTATTTAATACTTTTAAAATATCTTTAGATTTCATATTAAGTATGGGAGATAATTTATCAGCTAATTGAGAAAAAGACATTTTTCTATTACTTAAAGTTTTTCTTAATGTTTTTAAATCCAAGTCGATTCTATAAATATCTTCATTTATTACTAGTTCATTAGAATTTCTATCTAGAATTTCTCCTCTTTTAGCACTAATTTGTATTGTAGTTGTTTGTTGTTCCACAGCCTTGGATTTATATTCAAGGCCTATTACTACCATTAAATAAAACAATCTTCCAACCAGTGCCATAAATATTATGCTCAATACTCCCCCTATAAATATGAACTTACCTTTTTTAACAAATTTTTTTCTTCTCATTCTTCACCTCTTTAATACTCAAATATTATGATTAATGTGAATTCGAAAATCTAATTATAATTTATACATAAATTCTCCTATAGAAGATATGAAAAGGTACTCCTGCAACAACATTTTCCATAAAATTAACAAAGCTTCTATGACAGCTGTATTCTATCTGACATGTATTTTTCAGATGATCATTTATGGTTCCAATAATGGCTTTCTTCCTTAGAAGAATTTTATCTTCCACCGAACTCAAGTCAATTTAAAACAATGAGACACAAAATGCTAATGTAATTCTAAAAATACCGTATTATTCAAAAATATCTTACCGTATTTTTCATTGTAATACAAGATCTATCCTAACGGAATGAAAAACCCTAGACAAAATAAACGTCAAGTGGTAATAAAATATAAATATACTTATAAATGGTAATTTAAATCTGATTTAATGTACTAGTTGTTACTAATAATCTCCTCTGCCTTCGGTATCTACTGTAAACTTCACATTAACCTGAATGTCAGAGTCACATACTGCCTTATTCCAATCAGTACCTGTACCTCTTCCATATTTTGCAGCAGCAATTCTTCCTAAATCCAGAATGTCAGTTTTATATTTACATTTAATATCTTTTACTGTTTTATTACACATTTTATCTACGTAATTTTTCATATCTTTTTCAAATCTTTTTAGTACTTTGGGATCTGTATTTAAATTGCTGTATAACTGATTAGATATTATATCACCTTTCAAATTCAAATCTATTACGAACTTATATTTTCCATTTTCTTTATAACACTTGACTTTTCTTTTTGAGTATGTATAAGAATTTATATATTTCTTAGAATCCTCTTGTAATGTTAATATTCCCTTAACCCTATTTTCTCTTAAAATATTAATTATCCTTGTTTCATCTATATCTGCTTTTCCTACCATTTTGTCTTGCTTAAATACAGCAAGGCCTGTAGTTTCTATGTTATCGTTCTTTACCTCTATGTAAGGAAGTAGTATATTTCTTCCTTCTGCATCCTCTCTTACTATTAAATTCGTAAGAGTATATTCTTCAGAAAAAAAGTTGTATTCCGATAGGTTTTTTATCATACCTTCAATATATTCTGCAGTATTTGAGTATCCTTTAACTTTGTACTTAAACATATCCTCAGCTGTTCCTTTACACACTGCACATAGTGCCCTATCATTTATATATGGATTATTAAGCCATAAATCTAAATAATTTTTAATACCAAATGATGCAGAGTCTTGACTAAATAGAAATATTCTATTTAGTCCTAACATAGTTTTTTTACCTTCTTTCAATTGCCTGGTTTCCCTTGTTTTACCTAAATTTTCACCTTCCCCAGTAAATGTATTACTTGTTATAGTACTATCTTCAAATGAATATACTAATAAAGGTAGTCTATAAGATGTATTAACAGAATCTTTGTGTATGTCTACACCAACACCTATAGGTATCTCTAAACTTTGGATTAGTGATCCTTTTACACCTATGAAACATATAATAAGGATAAGTGTCACAATAATTATTAAGAAAATCTTAGACCTTTTCATAAGCATCACCTTTTTTAAAATGAATTACAATTGCCACTGCAGAAACATATATTAAATTAAATATTACATAAATATAAAACTGAAATTATTTACAATAGGAATATTTATACTATCAGCTAATATTAAAACAGGTCACAAACATAGAAGTGCCCTTATGAATACATCTTTCATATCACTTTTATGAAAGGCAAAGTAAAAACTCCGAGATCTTCTAAGAAACAAAGATAAGCTAATATAAAAAACCACCCTATGACTATTCCCACTACCGCACTAACGGTCTGCATTTTTTATCGGACATTTGTTTCACCTCATATCTATAATTCCCACGCTCTATTAAAAATATTTATATGTATGTCTTCCGAAACTAATGGAAGCTTTCAAAAAATGTTGAAAGATGCATTCGAGTTGCAAATCCATAACATCAATCCCCTGCCTATTATTTTATAATTTAATCATTTGATTAACTAAAATTTGTTTAAGAGCAATCTTCGCTGCCTTTCTAACCTCATCATTTACATCTTCTGACGCCTTGTTCAGCAGTTCTATAACCTCTGGTGTTACTATTCCAATCTGTCCAATACTTCTTATTGATTCCCATCGTATTGCTGGTTCATTACTACTTTCATATGTTCTCATTAATTGAATTACTGCCTCAATGAATCTAAAACCACTTAATGCCCTTATAATTTTCCATACTGTTACCTTGTTATTTGAATATGTATCTAATGATTCTAACATAATAGATAAAGCTCTCTTATCATTAGTATTATTTACTATTCCTCCTAAAGCATCAATGGCTTGTTGAGTCTCAAATCCATCGTTAATTTTTATCTTATTAATTAATTCAGTAATTGCTGATTTGCCTACTTTTATTAATGTTCTTGAAACTATGTCTCTTGGCAACGGATAACTCCTTTTATTAAAGTATTTTAAAGGTAATTCCTTTTCTTGGTTATTACCTATTTTACCAAGCAAAGAAACTAAGGAGGCTACTGTTGGTTCTCCAATCTCTCCCAACGCTTCAGATATTGCAATTCTAGGATAAAGTAACTTTTCGTTTTCTAAAGCAGAGCATAGAACTAACACCAAATCAATACATTTTCTTTTACCTATCAAAGTTGCCCCAATAGTTCTTTCTTTAGGCTCCTTACTATTTAACAATCCTTTTAACTCTTCTACTGATACTTCATTAAATCTTTCAATTTCTTCTATTGAAACCTGGCCACGTTTTTGCCTGCCAATGCTTTTCTCTACTGTATCGTTATCTTTTTTCAATATAAACACATCCTTTTTAGAATGTTTACTTGTTTACTATAGCTTCATTCCTTATTTGATATAACCACTTTTACTCACCACTAAATACTTAATCTTCTATAATTAGCCACCTCTGATAATTGTATCTTTGATCTTAAATCTGTACAATAACCTAGATGAAACTTATTTATGTCATTCTCTCTTAAATAATTACAAGTTTTTTTAGGAGTTCTTCTGTTGGTCTAAGTATTAGATACTAATATTATATTCCATTCTTTTTGCGGTTGTATTGGCGGTTTCCTCTCCTACTCATTAAAAACAAATATACCTACATTCCACCTTTTTAACATAATGCATCCTCCACTCCTTCCTATATTATTTCACACATCATAACTAAAAAACTTATATCTTAATTTTTCCTATAATATAGGTTATCTTTTATATAAATATAATGTGCCATTCTTAGGCTTTTTTATATTTTCTCCACTAAATCCTCTTCTTTTAAGCTCTTTTTGCAGTGTATGCATGAAAAAGCCATGACAAACAATTATATGTTCATACTTGATCCATTTACTATGGTATCTAAGAATTTCCTTACTCTTTTCTCAGTATCTTCTACAGTTTCCATTTGTGATTTATTATTAAGAAACCAGGCAATTCTTCCACTTATACACCAGAATATATGTGGTAATCTTACATTACTTTATTGTTATATCATTACTAAAACATATAAATATTATACTCTCATATAACTATAAATTCCATAATAAGAAAAACCTTTATAATATATCTCAAATCATGCCTTCCTTCTATAAAAAACATAAGTAGCTAACTTAGGGATTTCTATGCCAAGACCTTCTCGTAAGCATGGCAAGAAAATAAAAAAACACTGTTAAATTTGTTGATGCAAAAATCCAAAACTTTAAAGGTAGGGAATCGATTTATGCATAATTATATGAAAGTATATGATATAATTTGATATAAATTATTACACATTCGTATGAGAAAGCAAACTAAAGATTATTTGTATATTCTGACTGACTTATAAACAAAAATTTAAAGAGGTGCCATTATGAAGAATAAGAAAGAGACTAGTTATATGGGTAATGTAGGAATAATAAAAAGAATTGATGATATTCCTGAGTTAAAAGATGAACTTATTGCAGTGTTTGAAAGCAAAAGCAAAAATGACATCTCACGTTATGGTCTGCTGTTGGTACAACATGTGTTAAGCCTGGCCAATGTGCAACTGTGTGATGCAATTAACCAGTGCATTGACGTCAACAGAAGGTGGCAAGAAGGAAAAGCTACGTACCAAGAGACTAGACAGGCGGCTGCCATGATACCCGACTTAGCACGCACAGAGAAAGACCCAGTGAAGGCCAAAGTCTTGAGAGTTATGGGGCAAGTTGCTCTCATTCCTCATGTGAAGAGACATGCTTTAATTGCTTCTGATTATGCAATAACTTTAATAAACTTAATGTATCCTAAAAATTTAGAGGAAGTAAGAAAAGAAAGAAAAATCCAAATTGGATTAATGAAGAGTGTCTAATAAAAAGATTTATCGGGGAGATTATGAGTACATATCATCCCCTTCATTCCATATAGAATAAACTTTTGTAAAATCATAGTTTTCTTCTTAACTTTAATCCAAAATTCCAACAACATTATTCAATTTTATAAGAGCATTAGGGTTAACTTTTAAAGTGTAGTGTTCTTCTCCTGTTCCTCCATAAATAAATAATTTTTGTAAAAGTTTTTTGTCAATTATATAAGGAAATGGAAGTCCAAATAGTGGAATTGTACCAACACAAAATCCTGTAAGTTCCTTAACCTCATTTTTAGTTGCCATTCTTACATTGGTACATTTCAAAAGTTTTTTTATTTTTTTAAAATTCAATTTTTCTTCACTTCCTGAAATAATTAATGCATGAAATCCTATGTTGGTATATATGATAAGTGCTGGGGCTGTCTGCCCAATAGTGATCTTAAAATAGTCAGCACCTTCCTGTGCAGTATGAATTAACTTATCATGATGAATGAATTCAAATTCAAAATTATTTTCCACTAAAAGACTTTTTATTCTTTCCATTGCAATCTCTCCTCATTAAAATTATATTTACCTACAATAGTTAAGCGCTTACTGCACTTTGATTACCAACATTTTATTCCCCCCTTTCGCAAATTCATAATCCACTTTTACTATTTGAATTTTATATCCGGAAAAGCATCCATCTCCTATTAACCTGTCATTATCCTTTAGACCATATACTTTAATTTGCCCCATAACGTATACCTCCCAATTTATATATTTCAAACAACAATGATTATTTTTAAAACCATAAGTCTAACATAAGTACCATCCCTTCCTATCAAGTGATTCTTAGGTTCAGGTGGAATTTCCTCACCAGTAATACTTTTCTCCATCTGAACCTTATTAACAGTATTCTTAGTGTCTTTAGCACTTAGAATACGTTATCCTTTAGGGGAAGAACTTATCCAAGGGCGTAACAGTGCTTATCCCCCACTTTGAAGAAGGATGGGGGTTAGCAATGGTAGCCTTGGGATAAATAATTTTATAAACAAAAAAGCCACTTCATCCCCATATGGGACAAAGTGACCATTATGCCACCCATATTTATTTTTTATACTAATGTAGAAAATAGCAGTTAAAAAGTTCTATAAAATAAAAAAACACTTCACCCCAATAAGGGCAAAATGAATATTCTGCTATACCACCTTAATATAAAATCAGTTCTTCCAGGTACAGATATTACTCGATACCCTGTTCTTTTAACGGTGAACTATCCGTTTACTGCTACTATTATTTCACATCACATCTTGGAGACCCATTCAATATAAGCTACAGTATTTGGCTCTCACTATTCCAAATTCGCTTTAACTAACCTCCTATATTTACTCTTTCTCTTCATTGACTTTTAGTCTTATTTTTTACATCATATACCTATTCAGGTAAAAAGTCAATATATCACCTAATATCCTTCCAATATTCAAACTACAGCTTTCCTTCTCTTATAAAAACTTTTACTTGTCTATTTTTTATTAACCTTATAAAATAATATGCAATAATAATGAACCCAATTAATTCAGATAAGTAATAACTTGGATCTGTAACAAGTCTGACCATATCACTTTGCAACCAATTACCTTCTGGTCTTGCAGGAAATCTCCACCCAAAGTACGGCCAAAATAATATATCAGGATATAACCACATACTATCTAATATTAAGTGAATGAAACTGCATACGCCAAAAATTAAAATCTCACCTTTTCTACGCTCATATACCACATATAAACCTATTAACATCAATACAACAGAAAATAGTAATGTGTGCGCAAATATACGGCTGTTATGGAAGGTACTGCGAAATAAATACGCACCGATAGGTTTGTCTATTATGTCAGGCAGTATTGAACCTACCAGAACAATTCTATAGTCAATTGATACCTTACTATTTAGCTCCCTATTCTTATGAACTATTTTTTCATAGGCTTTAATTACTCCTGTAGTTATTCCCAAATGTCCAAAAAAAATCATCTACTTATTTCTCCTATTTCTAATTAATGTATTACATTTTACCATTGTACTGAGAATAAATCTATACAAAATGCTACAATTTAAGTTAATATTTAAATTTACTTCAAATTATAAAAAATTCAATGGAACATTAGTTAGATATAAAAAATGAAGGAATACAGGTGAAACTTCTGCATTTCCTTCATTCATTGGACAATGTTTCTTATGTGTGATACAATGCTTACTCCATTTGGACAATGATTGTTGTTTCAGTACGTTAAAAATACATTTCAACTTTAATTCAAGTAAAAAACTATTTATTTATTGGAAAACAAACCTCAGTTACAAACTGTTCTGGGGTTTGGGCTGTCTGTGGTCCAACTAAATATATATCAAAAGGTGCTCCCACATTTTTATATTTATTTTCTTTAATCCATTTCATAACCTTAGAGTAGGCTTCTCCTAACCTGGAATATGGTCCTACAAATGTAGAACATGCGTGTAATCCTCCTGAAAATTCTCTTATTTTATTATTTTTTTCAATATTCACTTTATTATTTATTGGAATACAAACTTCCAAATCTGTATTTTCAAAGTCAAATTCTTCATTATAATAAACTGTCATTACAGGACCTACTGGTTGCAGATTCATCTGGAAAATATCCTCAAATACTTTACCAATAACACTACTAACATTGTTCATACTTATAGTTGCTCTTCTACTCATTACTATTAATGGTTGTCTCTCCTTTAATTCAACTTTTAAATCCTTATTAAATTCCATAACATTACCTCCTAACTCAATTTTCTCGATTTTTTGCTCAATAATATCTTTGAGTTTCAAGTTATTCTGAACTTCCTTATTAATTTCACTTACTTTATTTCGTAGAAATTTTTTTAATAAGTCAACATCTTGCTTATCCATGATAGCTTTAATTTCTTCTAATTTTAGGCCATACTCTTTTAATTCAGATATTAAAAGTATCTTTAAAACCTGTTCATCCGAGTAATACCTATACTGGCTGTTCTTATCTACATATATAGGTTTCAATAATTCAATATCGTCATAATAACGAAGTGTCTTTGTTGAAACTCTCCCGATTTTAGAAAACTGTCCAATAGTGTACACAATTCATTCTCCTTTCTGTCGACAATCATATTATAAACCTTCCAGCTAGGGGTAAAGTCAAGCCAGAATCTTCGGCTCCAGAAATAACTTTAATAAATTCGTTCTCTTCCATTTAAACTCCTGCTATATCTAACTTTAGCCCTACCATCCATTCTGTCATTAAACCTAATTCATATCATAAAAATAGAGCCAAGGTTTTGCTCTCAGCTCTGGATTACTTTTCGATTTTTTATTTCTTTTTGGATTGTGACCAATTCTGTCTCTTGCGAGAATTACGTCAGAACCTGATGAGTATTGCTATAAATTATTCGTTTGACACAATTATATCTACAAATCTCTTGATTATAAGAGCAGTAAACCCCCATATTACATATTCTTCATAACTGTAAAAATACTGTTTAACTTTTCCTCTTCTGAATTTATAGTTTCTTCCATTTCGTATAAGATTATAAGGAAATTTCTTTCCTGGTTGTGAAACTATAGGTACTTCATGAAGCAAAGGCTCATTCTCCACAAAGAATTGCAACGGTACTTTAAAAATATGATCTACTTCACTCTCACTTGGAACTATATATTCTTTATTTAACTTACATACAAAAGGATACATTATAAAATTATAAGGTGCAACAATGTAATCCATTTGCCCTATAAGGTTTATATCTTCCCTACTTAAATTTAATTCCTCTAGAGTCTCTCTTATAGCCGCCCGTACCGGGATCTCACCTTCTTCTACTTTACCTCCTGGAAAACATATATCTCCTGGCTGATGTCTTAAATCTAAAGCCCTTACTTCAAACAATATGCTTAATTCTTTCCCTGACTCACATAAGGGAATCATCACAGCATTTTTGGTAAAATCCCCTATAATATCTGGTTTTCTGTGTTTAAATATATGTTCTATTCGTTTTATCACCTTACTACCTCCTAAAACCTAATTGTAAAATACAGTTCTTATATGATATACTGTAAAATGTTATTAACTAATTATAATATTTTTTATAGGACATATGCATAAATTTTAAACAAGTGGAGTGATGTTTTTTGAAAAAGAAAACTAATATTTTATTGTTTACCCTTACGTTTATACTTTACTTAAATTTTAATGTACTTGCATCAGAACCATCCAATGATGCATTACCTGAAATATATGGCAGCGCAGCTATAACAGTGGACATGCAGACAAATGAAATAATATATGAAAAAAATGCAGATACTAAAATATATCCTGCAAGTACTACAAAGCTTTTAACAGCTATCCTTCTAGAAAAAAATAAAAAGGAAAATGATATATTAACTTACACTGCAGGAGCCAAAGTTCAACCTGAATCTTCACTAAATACAAGCGTACATCCCATAGAAGTAGGAGATTCCATGTCTGCAAAAGATGTAATGGACGGGCTTCTAATGTACTCTGCTAATGATATGGCATATGTTATTGCGGAAAACATAAGTAAAAATGCACCTGAATTTTCAAAAAAAATGAATGAAGAAGTGCAAAGTTTAAATTTGAAAAACACTCATTTTGTTACCCCAAACGGCCTACATGATCCAAATCACTACTCTACACCTTATGACATGAGCATTATTGCCAGAGAAGCATTTAAAAATTCCTGGATAAGAAACACCATGTCTAAAGCTTCAAGTAGGCTAACGACTTCTAAAGGTCTTACTTTTCCTATCTCAAATACAAATAAGCTTTTAGGTAAAGATGGGTGTATTGCTGGAAAAACTGGGTATACCATACCTGCTGGACGGTGCCTAGTTGCAATTTACGAAAGAAATAATAGAAAAATACTTGGAGTTGTAATGCATTCCATCTATGATATAAAAGATACTTATGTATTTAATGACATGGAAAAAATAATAAATTGGAGTTATAATGCTACACCTTATATTTTGTATAAAAAAGATGCCGTAATCAGTAAGAAAAATGTAAGCTACAAATTTTTACCCTTCATGAATTTTGAAAGAAGTATGGAAGTTCCAATTAAAGTTAAAGATAATGTAACATATTACAACAATAATTTAAATAAAAATGAATTAAAAGAAGAGATACATATTACAACTATAAACCGAAAATCTCTAAAAGGTGACATTCCTATTGGAACTCTCACTATAAAAGAAAGAGATGTTTCTAAAAGCTATAAAATTTATTCTGCACTTCCAAGAAATGTTTATTTAAGAGAAATGCTTTTTACTTATATTATAATACTTATACTGCTATTCATATTGATTTTAATTATTCTGTTCATAAGTATTAAATATAAAAAGCATAGAAAATACAATAAATATAAATATGATTAAACTTTAAGTATTTAAAAATAACCAACAAAAAAATCATTTCCATATATGATATATAGAAATGATTTTTTACTAATAATATAAATCTAATATTTACACATATCCCCTTGATTTATATTAAAGATTTATCTATGCTTTTGGCCACTATTTTACTAGGCTGTTCATAATTTTCCTTCATTTGTGAAGAAATATAATTTACAAGATCTACTGTTCTGCATGAATAAGCCCATTCATTATCATACCAGGATACAACTTTAACCATATTTCCTCCTAGTGCCAAAGTCGAAAGTCCATCTACTATAGAAGATCTGTCATCACCTTTGTAATCTATAGATACCAGTGGCTCTTCTGAATAACCAAGTATTCCATCCAGAGGTCCCTGAGCAGCCCTTTTAAAAGCTTTATTTACTTCTTCTACCGTAACAGGTTTTGAAAGTTCACAAACCAAATCTGTAATAGACACTGTAACTGTAGGTACTCTAAGAGCAAATCCATTTAATTTTCCTTCTAAATTAGGAAGCACCTTCGCTACTGCTTTTGCAGCTCCCGTAGTAGTTGGAATTATAGATTCCCCTGCTGCTCTAGATCTTCTTAAATCTTTATGACTTTTATCAACTAGCCTTTGATCTCCAGTATAAGCATGAATTGTAGTCATGAGGCCTTTTACAATACCAAAATTTTCATCTAGGACTTTTGCAAATGGTGCAAGACAATTAGTTGTACAAGATGCATTTGAAATAATATTATGGGAACTTACATCAAATTTTTCCTCATTTACACCCATAACTATAGTTATATCTTCATTTTTAGCTGGAGCTGTAATTACAACTTTTTTAGCACCAGCTTTTATATGCTTGTATAAATTTTCTCTGTCTTTAAATATTCCGGTGGATTCTACTACAATATCTACACCTAGCTTATCCCAAGGCAAGTTTTCCGGATCACTTTCCCTAAATATTTTTATTTCAGAATCATTTACAATTATTGAGTCTTCTGTAGCTTTTACATTGCCTTGAAATTTTCCGTAACAAGAATCGTATTTAAAAAGATGGGCAAGGGTTTCATTATCTGCTCTTGCATTAATTGCCACAATTTCTACATCTTCCTGTAGTCTCTCCTGGGCAGCTCTTAAAAATAACCTTCCTATTCTTCCAAAACCATTAATTGCAATTTTCATAGACATTATTCTTCCCCCTATAAAATATTTATATTTATATAAAAGCCATTATACACATTAGCTTTATTATTCAAAGATATATGTGATATAAATAATATATATGCTATATTATTTATATCAATAGCGCATATATATGTCAAATTTACTTTTATACCCCCTATTATGATATACTTAATTTTTCTTACATATGTTCTTTATTCCGTGTATTTAATCTATTTTGCTCTTTTTTATAATCTCTCTGTAGAAAAACTCCTAGAGCCCAGTATTTCTATTCTTGACACAATATTTCTATTATTATATTATTTAAAGGTAATAGTGAATTTGTGGCCTTTCGTCTAAAAAGGATGAGAGGTTTTTACTTTAAAATAAATGGGAGTGAAAAAGATGACTAAAGTCAGAACAAGATTTGCACCAAGCCCAACAGGATATATGCACGTTGGAAATTTAAGAACCGCTTTATATACATATTTAATAGCAAAACATGAAGGTGGAGATTTTATACTAAGAATTGAAGATACTGATCAGGAAAGATTCGTAGAAGGTGCCTTAGATATAATCTATGATACTTTAAAGGCTACAGGTCTTAAACATGACGAAGGTCCTGATATAGGCGGTTCTGTAGGTCCTTATATACAAAGCCAGAGAACTGACATATACTTAAAATACGCTAAAGAACTTATAGACAAAGGTGAAGCTTACTATTGTTTTTGTACAAAAGAACGTATGGATATGATTAGAACTAATGAAGATAATTCAAAAGAAGTTTATAAATATGATAAGCACTGTCTTAAACTTTCAAAAGAAGAAATAAATGAAAAACTAGCATCAAATACACCTTATGTTATAAGACAAAATAATCCCGAGACTGGTTTTACGGCTTTTCATGATGAAATTTATGGAGACATCTCTGTAGATAATTCAGAATTAGACGATATGATACTTATAAAATCCGATGGTTACCCTACATATAATTTTGCAAATGTGGTAGATGACCATCTCATGGGAATCACCCACGTAGTTAGGGGAAGCGAATATCTCTCCTCTGCTCCAAAATATAATAGGCTCTATGAGGCATTTGGTTGGGAAGTTCCTGTATACATTCACTGTCCTCCAATAATGAAGGATGCCCATCACAAACTCAGTAAAAGAAATGGAGATGCCTCTTTTGAGGATTTAATAAAAAAAGGTTATTTAAAAGAAGCCGTGTTAAACTATATAGCCCTTCTAGGTTGGAACCCTGGAAATGAAAAAGAAATATTTAACTTAAATGAACTAGTAAAAGAGTTTAACTACAGAAATATAAACAAATCTCCGGCTATATTTGACGATGTAAAGCTTAAATGGATGAATGGAGAATATATAAAAAGGATGCCTTTAGGAGAGTTCCATAAACTGGCTCTTCCCTATTATAAAAAAGTCATTTCAAAAGATCTAGACTTTTTCAAAATAAGTGAATTACTTAAAATAAGAATTGAACTACTAAATGAAATACCTGACATATTGGATTTTTTCGAAAAACTACCGGATTACTCCACAGATTTATATATACACAAAAAAATGAAAACAAATTTACAAAATTCACTTTTGACTCTTGAAAAAATTCTTCCTAAATTTAAAGAATTGTCATCCTGGACTTTAGAGAATATAGAAAAATGCTGTATGGATTTAGTATCGGAACTACAGGTTAAAAACGGCATAGTGCTTTGGCCTATAAGAACTGCCCTTTCAGGTAAAAAATCTACTCCTGGTGGCGCCTTTGAAATAGCAGATATTATAGGAAAGGATGAATCTTTAAAAAGAATAGAATCCGGAATTGAAAAATTAAAATTTGAAAACTAATAAAAACAAATTTTTCTTAAGATATAAATATACTAAAAATATTTTTAGCATATTTATATCTTTATCTATTATAAATTTTTTTATCCGAATGCTACCATTGCTAATACTCCCATCGCACTCTGTGAAAGCGATTCACACAAAATTAAAAATTTTGGTTCTCTGCTTTTCTATCAAACTGGGAGATAAGCACTGCTACGCGCCTAGATAAGTTCTTCCCCTAAAGGATAACAGTATTCTAAGTGCTAAAGGCACTAAGAATACTGTTAATAAGGTTCAGATGGAGAAAAGCATTTCTCATAAGCAAACTCCACCTGAACCTAAGAATCACTTGATATCCATTTTCGGAAATAAAAAAATTATTATAACTAATATAGTGAATTGTAACTTATTTGACACATAAATGTAATAATATATATATGTACTTTAATTACAATTTTTAATTTATTCAACGATTAGGAGGCATTTTACTTTGTTATTTAATTCAATACAGTTTTTACTTTTTTTCTTTATTGTAGTTGTCCTTTATTATGCTATACCAAGTAGAATACGTTGGATTTGGCTCCTTGTAGTAAGCTATTACTTTTATATGATGTGGAATCCAAAATATGTCTTTCTAATTATTACATCCACTTTAATTACATATGTGGGCGGATTGTTGATAGATAAGGCAGAAAAAGTAAAAACAAGAAAATTGCTTGTTTTTTTAAGTGTATCAAGTAACCTGGGAATTCTTTTTATGTTTAAATATTATGGTTTTTTCAGTACAAGTATTACACGTATTTTTTATCATCTTCACATTACTGTAAATATGCCATCATTTGATTTTATACTTCCTGTTGGGATTTCATTTTATACATTCCAAGCATTGAGCTACATTATAGATGTTTACAGAAAAGATATTAAAGCAGAAAAAAATTTAGGGAAATATGCTTTGTTTGTATCATTTTTTCCTCAACTACTCTCAGGACCTATTCAAAAATCAAAACATTTTATGAAACAGATAGATGAAAATCACTATTTTAGCTACAATAATGTGAAAAGCGGGTTACTTTTGATGTTATGGGGATACTTCCAAAAAACGATGGTAGCAGATAGGCTAGGGAATATTGTAAACGTTGTTTATGGTAATCCATCAAATTACAGAGGATTTGCAATAGTAATAGCTACGGTATTTTTTGCTTTTCAACTATATTGTGATTTTTCATCGTATTCAAATATAGCAATAGGTGCAGCACAAGTTATGGGCTTTAGACTATCCAAGAATTTTGAAAGGCCATATTTTTCAAAATCAATAAGAGAATTCTGGAAGCGATGGCATATATCACTTACAAGCTGGTTTATGGATTATCTTTATTTCCCTTTGGGAGGAAGTAGATGTAGTAAACTTAGAAAATATTTTAATGTTATGATGGTATTTATAGTAAGTGGCCTGTGGCACGGCTCAAGTTTTACATTTATAGTATGGGGTGCGCTTCATGGTATATATTATGTAATTGAAAATTTATTTAGTCCTGTAGGCAATATATTAGTAAGAAAATTTAAAATTAGGATGAATTCTTTTAGCTATAAATTATCTATGATATTGATTAATTTTATATTGGTTGATTTTGCATGGCTATTTTTCAGGGCAACCTCTTTTAAAAATGCTGTAATATTAATTAAGAATATGTTTTATTTTAATCCTTCAATATTTGTTGATGGCTCCCTATACAAACTTGGATTGGATTCATCAAATTTTTTGATTGCAATGCTTAGTCTGGGTGTAGTTTTTATGGTTGATCTGTTGCAAAGAAAAAGAAATTTGAGAGATGAATTGTTGAAACAAAATACGGTATTCAGGTGGTCCCTGTATTTTACTTCAATAATAATTATATTGATATTCGGCATATATGGCCCAGGCTATGATGTTCAACAATTTATATATTCTAAGTTTTAGGAGGATCATATGTGATTAAAAATATAATTATAAAAGTTTCAATTTTTAGTGCTATTTTAATATTTATAATTTGTATTATTACCCCCGTATTTATATTGAAAACAGGTAATAGAGGTAAGTTGATAGAAGGCTTGTATAACCATACTGGAAATGCTTATGACGTGGTGTTAATGGGAGGAAGTCATATGCTTGCAGGAATAGATCCAAGTGTATTGTGGCATGATTATGGCATAACAAGTTTCAACTATGCTACAGGCGGCCAATCCATTGACATGACATATTATATGTTGAAGGAAGTTTTAAAGAAGCATAAAAATTCCATTGTTGTACTTGATGCATATTATCTGGCTCGAAGTGCTGAGTATGGTGAAAAAGGTTATATAAGCAATGCACTTGACAACATGAAGTTTTCAATGAATAAGCTGGAAGCCATATGGAACTGTACGCCCCTTGAAGACAGATTGGATTATCTGATACCATTTTTAAAATATCATTATAGGTGGAATGAGCTTACAGAGGATGATTTCAATTATGATAGTTCCGAAATATACTACACGAAAGGATTTATTGCTGGAACCAAAAGATATGGAAAAGATGATTCAACAGCAAATCAAACATCCAGAACAGTTTCAGGTACGGTAAATCTGCCGTCAAAATCACTAACCTATTTGAACAAGATTATAGGCTTGTGCAAAAAAAATAATTTGAAATTGATTTTAGTTAATACTCCGTTTGACTATAATTCTGATGCTTCCAGTGAATGGGTCAATCAACAGGCCAAGATGTTCAACAAAGTTGCAGAGATTGCGAAGAAAGATAATATACCATTTATCAGTTATAATAACAAGATGGATGAAATAAATCTTGATTTTAAAAATGATATGTATAATTCAGGGCATCTTAATATCTGGGGGGCCTATAAGGTTACAGAGGATTTTGGAAACTATTTAAAACAAAATTATAATTTAGAGGATCATAGAAATGACAGTGCCTATAGTCAGTGGAATATAGATTATAAAAAATCTCAGGCGGCAACTTATATAACTGATAGAACAAATAAATAATTTATCCGATCGCTACCATTGCTAACACCCCCATCGCACTCTGTGAAAGCGATTCACACAAAATTAAAAATT
>NZ_JBJHZX010000023.1:0-86643 GCF_045310515.1 Candidatus Clostridium eludens
CCCCTAAAGGATAACGTATTCTAAGTGCTAAAGACACTAAGAATACTGTTAATAAGGTTCAGATGGAGAAAAGCATTTATCATAAGCAAACTCCACCTGAACCTAAGAATCACTTGATTCAATCTGTGTGATAGAAGGCTTTACAGGATTTACATATAAAGTTTTGTTTGAATAATATATTACCATTCCAGGTTTAGCTCCGTTTGGTTTATGTACATTTCTAACTTCCGTATAATCTACGGCCACTTTTGAGGAATTCTTGGATTTACTATAATAAGCAGCAAGATTGGCAGCTTCCTCCAAAGTTTTATCTGGAATTTTACCAAAATTTTTTACTATTACATGAGATCCGGCAATATTTTTTGTATGAAACCATAAGTCTCTTTTATCTGCAAATTTTAAGGTAAGGTAATCATTCTGAAGATTGTTTTTACCTACATATATTTCTATTCCGTCACTGGAAATAAATTTTACAGGTTTAAAACTTTTAACCTTTTTCTTATTTGCTGACTTCTTAAACTTAATATATCCAGTTTCCATAAGCTCCCTTTTTATTTCTTCAATATCGTCATAACTATCCGAATTAGTTATATTTATTAGTACAGAATTTAAATATTCAAGTTCTTCATTTGCTATTTTTAACTGTTCAATAGCTGCTTTTTCTGTTTTCTTTAGTTTATTGTATTTTTTAAAGTAAATTTGAATATTTTCAGAAGGTGTTTTATTTTTATCTAATTTTATAGTCATGTACTCCAGTGTATCACTGTAATAATTTTGAACTTTTATATGAGAATCTCCTTTGTGTATACTATAGATATTTGAGGTAAGCAATTCTCCCTGTACTCTATATATATCTTTATTTTTACAATCTTCCAAATTCTCCATTAAAATTCTAATTTTTTTGTTGCATCTCTCTAAATTTATATTTATCAATTTTTGCATATCAGAACTTTTACTATTTAACCTGTCTGTCATGTCTTTTTCATAATAAAAGTCATCTATAAGCTGGGAGGGGGTGGAATATTGTTTTTCCTCGCAATTATTCAAATAAGTTAGCTTTTCGCAGTAAAAATCCACCATTTTTCCATTTTCTATATAATAAGCAAAGTAAAATTCATTGTTTTTAAGCTGGGAAAAAATTTTATTACAAAAACCATATAAAATAGTTATAGTTGCTTCATTAAGGATATCTAGATCACATAATTTTAATTGGGCTAACATATGGTATAATTCTTTTGAGAAGGAATTACTTACACCTGTAAATATTTTAGAAAAAGAGCTTGGATTCAGGGATTTTGTGTTTTGTAATGAACATTTAAACTCTTCTCTGGTATAACAAAAAGGACTTAGTTTATTTGAAACAGGCGGAAATATATATTTAATCCCAGGGAATATAGATCTGATAGAATTAATTTCAGGTGTTATATGTTTTATACTATCCATAATTATAGTATCTTTTTTACGTATTAAGGTTATATTACTATGCCTTCCCATTATTTCCACAACCAAGGTATAGGTATTGTCAAATCCCAGTTCATTTGAGCTTTCAAAATCTAAAAATACTATTCTATCTGTATCTAATTGTGTTATGTTAATTAATTTTGATGAATTTAAATATTTTCTTAAAATCATACAAAACATAGGAGGCTGCATAGGATTTTTTTTAGTTTTATTTGTAATGTGTATTTTAGGATATACAGAACTGGAACTGATTAATAATTTATAGAGTTTTCGTTCATTTCTGATATTTATTATTATTTCATCTTTTTCAGGCTGATTAACTTTTTCAACTTTCCCTCCTAGTAAGGTTGATTTTAATTCTTGTAAAATACTGTGTATAAAGATACCGTCTAAGGCCATAATATTCATCCTCTCATATGTTGTATACCTAATAAATTATACCATTTAAAATTTTTAAAATAAAGTTATAAAATTATTGTTGATAAAAGATTAGTACAGTAGTAAACTTAATTTGAAATATTTAGTATGTTTTTATGGGAGGGTGAAATTTTGAAATGAAGTTTACTAAAATGCATGGAACAGGAAATGATTTTATAGTCATTGATGATAGACAAAATATATTCTTGGGAAAAGAAAGGGAACTTGGTTCAAAACTTTGCAGTAGACATTTTGGAGTAGGAGGAGATGGCATATTAATAGTCAGGGAAAGTAATATTGCTCCCATTAAGATGATAATAATAAATTCAGATGGTTCCTATGCTTCTATGTGTGGAAATGGAATAAGATGTTTTGCCAAATATGTATGGGAACAGAATTTAATAAAGGAGCCTGTTGTAAAAATTGAAACAGGAGATGGAATAAAAGAAGCTTTTTTAAGTATAGAAAATGGAGAAGTAAAAGAAGTAACTATTGATATGGGAACACCTTCTTTTGATCCTGAAAAAGTTCCGGTAAAATTTGAAGGTGAAGTTGTGGAAAAAGAAATAAAGATTGAAGATAAGAGCTATATTATTACTACTTTATTTATGGGAGTGCCACATACAGTTATATTTGGAAAACTTGAAAATTATGATGTAGCGGAAGGAAAATATATTGAAAAGTACCCTATATTTACACAGGGAACCAATGTGAATTTCTGTGAAATCGTAAATGAAAATGAAATAAAAGTTAAAACTTGGGAAAGAGGTGCAGGTCCTACTTTAGCTTGCGGCACGGGAAGTTGTGCATGTGTTGTGGCGGCCCATAGAGTTGGTCTTGCAGAAAAAAAAGTTAAGGTTACAGTACCAGGTGGAAGACTTTTAGTAGAAATAAAAGATCATAATGTATTTATGACAGGTCCTGCAGCAGTTTCATTTAAAGGGGAATGCGATATTTAATGGAATATTTTTCGAAAAAAATAATACTCCTTATTATGACGTTTATTATGAGTTTTACTTTAAATGGATGCATTAATAAAAATGAAGATGAAAGTGAAAAAGTAGAAATACCCCATTATTCTGACGTTATTGCAATTGAAAATAATGAAAATGGCAGTGAATTATATAATATCAATAATTATCAGTTATCTGAAAATGGATCAATTGATGATATGACACAATTAGTATATAATACACAAAAATCTGTTTATGTTTATTTAGTTAATCTAGCTAAAGAAGGGCAGCTTAGAAATAATAAAATGATTATAGTATATAATGGTATTAAAAGTGAAGTGAAAGATTTCTTTACGGCAATGGATATAGAATTAAATTCTTCGGGAGATAAAATTGCCTACAGAACATTTAAAAGTAATTCTTTAGATAGTGCACAGGGAATGAGAATATATGATTTAAAAGATAAAAAGTATGTGAAACTTAATTCTAAAGTTTTAGTTTCGGGAAATCTATATAAGTGGCTGGATGACCATAGAATAATTTATTATGGAAGCATAGAAGGTAAAAAAGACTCTGATAAAATATATATGTATGATTTTAATACCCATAAGGAACAGGTTTATTTAAATGATACTGAAGGGTATTGTATGTATTTTACTTCTGCGGGTAATAATTTATTATTTCTATCTAGGGCTGGGGAGAGTTTGTATTTATACTACTATGAATGTAAAAGTAATCAGATTAAGCTTTTAAGTAATGATTTTACAGGAATATATGACTCCATATCAGATGATAAAAGTGGAAATATATTTTTCTTTGCTAGTATAGGGAAAGATGAGACTGCTCTTTACAAATTTAATATAAATGATAATAAATTAGAGAGAATTACATATGATTTTCCTCAAAATATTAAAATTTCCGCAGGCATATCCAAGGATGAAAAAGGTAATATATACTTTATAGGCGTGGGGAATGAACAAAATAGTGGAGATGTATTTATGTATGATATAGATAAAAAATCCATAAATATTATCTCAGACCATGAAGGAAATTATAGTATTTATGGAGATAGAGGCAAAGTAATATTTAATTAGTAATGAATAGGTGCTGTGAAAATGAATAAATTTTCATAGCATTTTTTTATTTTTATTTTAGAATAAGTGTTTAAAAATTTATATTATGGACATAATCCCAAATGTATAAATTAATAGAAAGTGAGAATTATAATGTTTTCTGTGGAATTAGAAGATATAAATATTGAAGACATTGTTTTAGACACAGAAATAGTAAGGAAAATACCGGAGGAAATAGCTAGAGATAATTGTTTAATACCCTTAAAACAAGTTAATGGGAAGCTTATTGTAGCTGTAGGTAAAGAACTAAATTTAACATTAATAGAAGAATTAAAGTTTATATTAGGCAGTCAAGTACTATTTTTTAAAGCAAATAAAAAGAAAATACTTCAGTTAATAAATACGTATTATTGCAAACAAAATTTACATCATGCCTTAAAGGACATAAAATTAAATGAAAACATTTCAAAATTGACATTAAATTCCACATCTTACAGGAATAAATTTCAGAGTTCTCCAGTGGTAAAAGCGACTAATTATATAATAGATAAAGCAATAGATGAAAGAGCTAGTGATTTGCACATAGAGCCGTTTCAAAATAATGTAACTATAAGGATGAGAATAGACGGGATAATAGGAGAGTATATTAAAATTCCCGCCAATATATATCCCCTTATATGCACTAGGATAAAAATAATGGCAGACATGGATATAGCAGAAAAGAGAATACCCCAAGATGGAAAAATAAAATATGTTAAGCAAAACTTAAATTATGATTTAAGGGTGTCTACTCTTCCTACTATATATGGGGAAAAATTAGTTCTAAGAATTTTGTATAAAGATGAGAGTATAAAACATTTAAATACTCTAGGTTTTTTAAAAGAAGATGAAAAAAAAGTAAGGGCTATGATTTCGCGAAGCCATGGACTTATCTTGGTAGTAGGTCCAACTGGTTCTGGGAAAACAACCACCTTATATTCTATCCTAAATACTATAAACAAATATGAAAAAAATATAGTCAGCATAGAAGATCCTGTGGAATATACTGTAGATAATGTAAATCAAGTTAATGTAAACAGCAAAATAGGACTAGATTTTGCACAAGGCCTTAGAAGCATACTAAGGCAAGATCCTGATGTTATAATGCTTGGGGAAATAAGAGATGAAGAAACAGCACATATAGCAATAAGGGCTGCAGTGACGGGACATTTAGTGATAAGTACACTTCATACTAATGATGCTATTGAATCAATAGTGAGACTGAAAGATATGGGAGTAGCCCAGTATTTTATTGAAGATGCATTAATAGGGGTCATATCTCAAAGATTAGTTAGAAAAATATGTCCCTATTGCAAGGTGGAATATATATCTTCTTCTAGAGAAGCTAAAGAATTAAATTTATCGTCTAATCATGTTTTATATAAGGGAGATGGTTGTGCAAAATGTAATTGTATGGGTTATAAAGGAAGAACTGTTACCTATGAAATAGTTAACATGCATTATATTAAAAAAGAATATTTTAAAAATAATAGTTCTAATATTAAGGATAGCATTAAAAAGTCAAATATAGTTTCACTTAGACAGAATTGCATACAACTTGTTAAATCAGGAGTTACTACTTATGAAGAGTTTCTTAGGGTAAGCTTCTAGCAAAGGCAGGTGAAAAAATATAATAAAATATTGGGCGCTAAACAAAAGCGGAAAAAAAATTAGGGGACAGTGTGAAGAACATAAATTTAAACAGTTAAAATGTGATTTAAGGGAAGAAGGCTACTTTATATATAAAGAAATTCTTACAAAAAAATATAAGGAGCTTTTTTTGAAAAGACCTAACATATTGGATATAAGTATTTTATGTGGTCAATTAAGTCTTATGCTAAGTACAGGTATATCTGTATTTAAAGCACTGGATACTTTGGAAATTCAATGTAATAAAATTTCACTTAGGTTAGCATTGAATACTGTAAAAGAAGATGTAATAAAAGGAAAAAGCATACATAGAGGAATGGAAAGATTTAAGAAAGTATTTCCTGTGTTTATGGTTGAAATGATTAAAATTGGAGAAGAAAGCGGACGATTAGATGAAATATTAAAAAAATTATCATTTTATTATGAAAAACAATATAATGTAATCTCATCTATAAAAACTTCACTTATATATCCAGCATTGATTTTAATAACAGGTGTATTTATTATGTTATTTTTAATGACTAAAATAATCCCTACATTTACAGATATCATAATATCAAGCGGAGGAGAAATCCCTATTTTAACTAAGGTAGTTATACGCAGCTGTGAATTTTTAAGACTTCATTATATGAAAATATTTATGGTGCTAATTTTAATGCTGGTGTTATTGTATAAATTTAGTAAAAACACTAAAGTAAAAAGGATTTTAGAAAATATTAAAATCAAAACACCTTATTTTGGAAATATATATAATAATTTAATTATTTTTAAGATATGTTCTTCTATGTCTATACTTATGAAATCAGGGATAAATATAGTTAAGGGTTTTAAAATTACAAGTAAGTTGTTGGAAAATAGAGTTATAGCTGAAAAAATACAGCATTGTGTAAAATATATGGAACAAGGAGAAAGTATATATGATTCTTTAAATAAGGCACAAATAAATAACAAGATGCTGTTATCTCTTATTAATACAGGAGAAGAAACGGGAGAGATAGACATGATATTTTCCAAATTGGAAGAATTATTTAGGAGCCAAATGGACAGATACTTTAAAAAGTTAACTAAGATTATAGAACCTATTGTAATAGTGTTTCTATCTCTGTTTGTGGGAACATTTGTTATAGCAGCGCTTATGCCTATTTTTAGTATAATGGATTCCACTTTGTAAATAAAAGTTCACACTAATTGTTTACAGATAAATAATTTTAGTATAACTAATAAGAAGAAAGAGAGATGAAAGATGATAAATATAAAAATATTTAAAAATTATAAAAGAAGGGGATTTACACTTATAGAACTTATGCTGGTGGTAGCAATAATTTTAGTCCTTTTAGGATTCTTAATTCCTAAATTTTCAGCATATCAGGATAAAGTAAAAACTACTAAAGCAATAAGCACGGCTAAGCAAATTGAAACAGCTGCTATGGCTAGTTATGGTGACAATGAAGGGAAATTTAATGAAGAAGATGTACAAAATTATGTATCACAACTTACTTCTGCAGAGAATTTACAGGTTAAAGGAGATTCAGCTGAAAGTGATCTCATAACTATAAGTTATAAAAGTGATGAAAATACATATACCTTAGAAATAAACGCAGCAGATAATTCCTGTATAGTTAAGGACGGACAGAGACAAATATATCCTAAGGCATCTTCGGCTGAATAAGAGACAAAATAAATTCTAGGAGATAACTTATGGTGTTTAAAATTAAGGTAAAAGGGTTTACGCTTATAGAAGTGCTTCTGGCAATAAGTTTATTTTCCATACTTTTAAGTTTTAGCTTAGTTAATTTGGGAACTTTTAGCAGTATTAAAAATGAAGTAGATGTGGATTTAACCAGCAATAGAATTATAAATTTTATAAATAAGTCTAAACTTTATTGCAGGGATAAAAGTAAAGAAGGAGGATATATTTATTTCAATGTAAGTAGTCAAAATATAACTTTTAATGTTGGGCTGCAGAAAATATTTAAGATGGAATTACCAGATGGGTTTACTTTAAATGCAGTAGGTAATGACAATAAAATAAAAATAGATCACCGTGGAATTACCGCAGATGCTTGTAGTATAAAATTTAGAGATAGAAAAGGGGAATTGCATTGCATTACTATATGCGTTGGAACAGCCTATGTGGAATTGAAATATTAAAGTACATGATAAAGAGAGCAGTGGAAAAAGGTATATTAATAAGAAATGGTATATCTGTCAAAAAAGGATTTACTTTAGTTGAAGTATTATGCAGTATAACAATTTTTGCAGTATTGTTTATGACGGCCATTTCTATACAATTAAATTCATTTAAAATAAAAAAATACAATGAAAGTTTAGATAACTCTACTTTAATTATAGAACATATAAAAAATAATATTATATATAACTGTGATTATGATGAAATTTCATATTTAAATTCTACAAATAAACGCTATATAAACTGTAATACTTTAAATTTTGAACATATTAAGAATGAGAACGTAATTAATTTATTTTCAGATGTAATACCTAGTAAGGAGCCTTATATTGTATTAAATATATCAGGTACGAAAGTTTTAAAAGTAAATTTGCAGTTTTATGAGAATATATATGGCAATATAAAAGTTCAGGAGTGTGAGTTTTATAAGGGAAACTATAAAAAGTAAAATAGAGTCTAAAAAAGGTTTTACAATTATAGAAATACTTTTAGTTATATCGCTTGTATTCATAATAGTTACTTTACAGGTAACTGTGATATCTAAATACATGAAATTACATAGAAAAGAGATAAATTATAGCAGAGAATGTTTTTATATAAATGAAGCATTTATGATAATAGAAAATGAGATAAAAAATGCAAAGTGTATAGATATAGAAAATAATATGATAATTTTAAAAAGGTATGATAATAAAGGCTATGATTATATAAAAAAAAATAGAGGTTCTGCAGTAGTTGTTTCTTATGGGGCTATTGACTCTCCTACAGTGAATAATGTATTAAAAGGTGTAAAAGAGTTTCAAGTGGAAAAACATAAAAAAGTGTTTTATGTATCTATAAATATGGAGAAAGGTAATTTTTATACAAAATGTTTTGCAATAGAAAGAGAAAAGTTAAGAAAGGATTTATATTAATATATGCACTGCTTATAGGATGCATTTGCATTTTCATTTCACTGGGATGTTATAGTATGGAAATGTACATTAGATCTGATAACTTAGACAGGCATAAAGAGGCTTTTAAAACTGATATAACTAAAAAATATAAGGAATATCTTTTAACTGAGTTAAATCAATATATATGTGACAATGTATCCTATGAAACTACTAGTTTGAAAGAATATATGTGCTCTTTGGATAATTTCAAGATATATTTTGAGGGATCTTATATTTATTATGATGGAAGCCTGGATTGTTTTATTATTAAATATATATTTGACGGTAAATTCTATAAACAAGAAACATTTGAATATGAAATAAGAGATAAAGATATAGTGTATAGTTGTGTAGATTATTCCTTTGAGGAAGGAGGTTAAAAAATGTGGCAAAAGGCATTTTTGGAAGTAAGCAAGAAAAGCATAATATATAGAGAAATTTGCAAGAAAAAATTCTTTATAAATTTATTTAATAAAAGGAATAAAAAAGTTGTTTTTTCAAATAAATTTAAAGATATTAAAGTTAATCTAAAAAATAAAAAACTATGTATATTAGTGCATGGAGAAGAGATATATGTAACATATATGAATTTACCTAAGATAAAGAAGGAAAATCTTTATGGGGTAATAAAATATGAATTGAAAAGTAGATTTAAAAACATGGATAATATAATGTTTTCTTATGAAATACTTAAGCATAATAGACACAATTTAGAAGTAATTGTATTTTGTATGAACTGGAGTAATATAGATATAGCCAAGATATGCAGTGATAGAGGGGCCAGTATTAAAGGTATAGTGCCAATCCAATTTTACATATGGTCAAACTATAAAGATAAATTGGGAAGTGAAAATTATATATTTACCTTAATTGTGGATAATATCTTATATCTTATGGCTTGTGGAGAGGGCAAAGTTATATTTAATAATGTATTTAAGAATATATTTAAAGAAGACTTCTTGGAAAATTTAGAACAATTTCAATTTAAATTAAATATTTTAGTTCCTAATATTAAATTTTCTACTATAGCTTTTGTAGACTTTTTATATAAGGATATAATAGAAACTCTGTCTAAAAAGTATATTTGTAAGGATTTCGGTAAATTTAATATGAACTAACATGTAACATAGCAAAGTATCTGGAAGTAATAGCAAGCTAAATATGCCTCAATTTAAGGTAGGTGATTTTAATTATGAAAAGCTTATATTTTTTGCCCTATTGGTACATAGAAAATAAGCAAAATAAAAAGAGTAAAAACCTTAAGCTTTTTATTCTAATACTTTTGATAGTAAATATTATATTTTTTAATATATATTTCATGAATAAAAATAAGCTTAGTACTGTAGAAAATAAGTTTGCAAAATATAATTCCATGGAAAAATCAGAACATAATGAGAATAATACTATGAAAAGCTTTGTAAATTTTTATAGTTATATATATATAAAAACAGATCTGAAAAGTGTAGATATTGAAAACAAAAATATAGATATACGTGTGGAAGGTGACGAGAAACAGTGCTTATCTTTAATTAAAGATATTGAAAAGTCAAATAAATTTATAGTAAAGAATTTGAATTGTTCAGGAAGTGAAAAAGAAAAAAATAAAATTTGGGAAATAAATTTATTTTTTAAGTGAAGTTATTTAGATTAAGGTGGAATATTAATAATGAATAAGGTAAATAATATATATAGAGTTATTATATTGTTTTTGATTTGTAGTGGAGTCATGTTTTTAGTAAAAAATTATAATATTATTTGCTACTTGAAACAGGAGAATAGTAAACTTGAATCCTTAGAAAAAAAGCAAATTAAAAAAAATTATAAAGTAGACTATTCCGAAGTTTTAAGTGAGTTAAATTGCATAAAAGAAGTACATATACTAAATTTGACAAATTCTAATGGACAAAATTTAATGGTACAGGCGGAAATAATAGGGGATAAAAATAAAGTAAAAAATATTTTAACAGATATTAAAAATAATAAGGATTTTTATAGTATAGGCAGCATTAAAATTCAGCAGTATGAGTTACAGAATATAAAGGTAGTGGCGGATATTAATTTTAAAAAATATAATTAATATCTCTGAAATTTCCAGATAATATTATATATTTTGCAAATACATTACTGGGCAAGTATAACGTGAAACTATTATATTGGTTAGTTATTTCTTTAACAATACTTAAATATTATGTTTGCAAATAATCACGAGTTTTGATAAAATAACATTGTTTAGTGCAATCTTACACAGAGTTTGTTGTGATTTTTAAACATAACTTGTAAGTTATGTAGTGTTGCATATTTTTTGATAATTAATTAAAGATTAGTTTGGAATTTTTAAAGGAGTAATAAAAAGTTCTATAAGTGAAATTTTAATGTATATATAAAATTTCCTGTTAAGTATAAAAGGGGTAATTCGAATGTTCAAAAAAAGAATTGAAAAGTTAAGAAAATCCATGGAGAAAAAAGGTTTTGATGGAATTTTATTAGTGGGAGATGCTAACAGAAACTATTTAAGTGGATTTACAGGAAATGAAAGTTTTGCTATTATAACTTTAGATAAAGCTTTTTTTATTACCGATTCAAGATTTACAGAGCAGGCCAGACAGCAGGTTGAAGATTATGAAGTATTGGAATATGGCAAAGGTGTTTCTTTTATAGACTTCTTGTCAGATTTGTTAGATAAAATCAATGTTAAAAAAGTTGGTTTTGAAGAAAATATACTTTCTTATAGTCAATATAATCTTTACACTAGTAAATTGCAGTGTGAATTTATTCCTATGAATGGAATTGTGGAAGAACTAAGAGTAATAAAGGATGAATTTGAAATAAAGGCAATACAAAATGCAGCTGTAATTGCAGATAAGGCCTTTGAACATATAATAAAATTTATAAAATGTGGAATGACAGAAAGGGAAATAGGCTTAGAATTAGAATTTTATATGAAAAAATTAGGAGCTAAGGATTTATCTTTTCCATCTATAGTTGCTTCAGGGGTAAGATCAAGTCTTCCTCATGGAGAGGCTACAGACAAAGTCGTAAATATGGGGGAATTTTTAACGTTAGATTTTGGGTGTATATTTGATGGATACTGTTCTGATATGACAAGAACAGTAGTAATAGGTGAACCAACACAAAAAATGATGGGAATATATGACATAGTGTTGGAGGCACAGCAGTTAGCTTTGAAAGAATATAAGCCCGGGATACCTGCATCCCATGTAGATGGTATTGCTAGAGATTATATAGCAAAAAAAGGATATGGGCAATATTTCGGCCACGGCCTAGGGCATGGAGTGGGAAGAGAAATTCATGAATTACCTACTATATCCTATAAGAATAAGGGTGAATTGAAAGTGGGTATGATAGTTACAGATGAACCGGGAATATATATACCAGATTTCGGGGGAGTTAGAATAGAAGACTTACTCATAGTAACTGAAAATGGAGGAAAAGTTCTGTCTAAGTCACCTAAGGAACTATTATGTATAGGATAATTATATAATATAACATTATATTATTATAATCATAAAATCAGATAAAAATTTAAAAAAGGTCGAATAAGAATAAGAAAGGGGTTAAAGCCGTTGTATCGACATTTTAGATGTTGAGTATGTAGGGTGGTATACATCCGAATTTATGTCCCTGGAGTGTAGGACCAGACCGAAACTAGCTAATAGCGAAATCGAAGCATTATGAAAGGGAAAGTAAGCTTAAAATTTATAGTTATATAAATAAAGTTTACATAACGGCATGAATATAATGATATCAGCAGGAGATTTAAGAAAAGGGACTACTTTTGAACAAGATGGACAAGTGTATACAGTAGTAGAGTTTCTCCATGTAAAGCCAGGAAAAGGAGCAGCATTTGTAAGAACAAAACTTAGAAATGTTATAACGGGATCAGTTACTGATACTACATTTAATCCCAGTGCCAAGTTACAAGAAGCAGTTATAGAAAGAAAAGAAATGCAATATTTGTATTCAGATGGTGAGTTATATTATTTTATGGATCAAGAAACTTTTGAACAAATTCCGCTAGAATATGCAAAAGTACAAGAGGCAATAAAATTTTTAAAAGAGAATATGTTTGCTATAATAAAATTTTATAAAGGAGAGGCATTTTCTGTTGAAGCTCCAAATTTTGTTGAACTTCAAATAACTCATACAGAACCGGGAGTTAAGGGAAATACTGCTACCAATGTTTTAAAGCCAGCTACTCTTGAAACAGGAGCAATTGTATCAGTACCTATATTTGTAAATCAGGGAGAAACTATAAGAGTTGACACAAGAAGTGGAGAATATATGGAGAGAGTTTAGTAAATACTAATGGCAAAATAAATTTAAGGATGTGATATTGTGGATTCTATTGTATCTAAAGTATCTTATCTTAGCGGCTTAGTAGATGGATTGAAAATTGATAGGAATACTAATGAGGGAAAAGTTATCATAGAAATTGTAAATGTGCTTAAAAGTATGGCAGAAGAAATTGATGATATATCTGAAGCACAGAAAAATATGATAGAATATGTAGATTCTATCAATGAAGATTTGGCCGATTTACAAGATAATTTATATGATGATGACTATGAGGCTTATAAAGATGAGGGAGAAAATTTTGCAGGAATTCAATGTCCTAATTGTAATGATATAGTATATGTGGATAAAGATATATTAGAACAAAAAAGAGAATTAACATGTCCAAATTGCCATAACAATATATATTTTCAAGATAATAATATAAAAGATGAGAAATCAAGTGATTCTTAGGTTCAGGTGGAGTTTGCTTATGAGAAATGCTTTTCTCCATCTGAACATTAGAAGAACTTATCCAGGCGCGTAGCATTGCTTATCTCCCACTTTGATAGAAAAGCAGAGAACCAAAATTTTTAATTTTGTGTGAATCGCTTTCACAGAGCGCGATGGGAGTATTAGCAATGGCAGCATTCGGATAAAATATATTTTTATTATAAAAATCCTATTAAAGTATGTTACTTTAATAGGATTTTTTATTTTTTTTATTTATGTGGAATAATTCGGACAAAGTAAAAATAGGAATTAATATAAAAGAAAGGAGATGAAAAATATAGATACTAAAGAGATTTTAAATATTATACCCGAAAGTTTAAAGATGGCTATAGGAGATTTAATAAAATCTCCCCATTTACAAGAAATAAGAATAAGAGCAAATAGGCCTTTAATAATTCAACTAGGGAAAAAGGAAATTGTAATTGAGTATACACCTAAATTAGAAGAGCTAAAGGTAATAGTTCAAAGGATGAGTAATTATTCTATTTATGCCTTTGAAGAAGAAATTAAACAGGGGTATATAACTATTAAAGGCGGACACAGGGTGGGAATATGCGGAAGGTGCATTATTGAAAAAGATCAGGTTAAAACCATAAAAGATATTGCATCTATAAATATAAGGATATGTAGAGAGATTATAAAATGTTCTGATTCTATTATGAAATTTATTTTTAAAAAAGATGAAGTAATAAATACTATAATAATTTCCCCACCTAAGTGCGGTAAGACTACCCTTATAAGGGATATTGCAAGGAATATTTCTGAAGGTATGAAAAATATAGGGCTTATAGGGAAGAAAGTTTGTGTAGTAGATGAAAGAAGTGAAATAGGAGCTTGCTTTAATGGGGTTCCACAGCTAAGCGTTGGTATGAGAACAGATATATTAGATGGATGTCCTAAAAGTCAAGGTATAATTATGGCCATTAGAAGTATGTCTCCGGAAGTTATAGTTTGTGATGAAATTGGAACTTATAAGGATATGGAAAGTATCTTAACTGCCTTAAATTCTGGTGTAAGTTTAATTACTACTATTCATGGTTATGGAATAGAAGACTTATATAATAGGCCTGTTTTTAAAGAAGTAGTTGATAATAAAGTATTTAAAAGGGCTGTAGTACTAAGCAGTAGAGAAGGTTCTGGTACGGTAGAATATATATATGACTTTTTGGATAGCTCGGTAATATGGAGGCGATAAAATGGTGAAATTTTTAGGCTGTATTATGATATTATGTGCTTCTACAGGAATTGGTATTATCTATGGGGAAAGCTTTAAGAAGAGAGTTAAACAGCTAAAAGAAATACAAAGATGTATGTACCAGCTTCAAAATGAAATAATATATACTCATACGCCTTTACCTGAAGCTATTTTTAATACAGCATGTAAAAGTGTAAGTCCCATTGCAGATATTTTTAAAGACATTTCAGCTATGTTGGAAAAAAATTGTGTTGACAGCGTATATGAAGCTTTTAATAAGACATTAAAAGATAGAGAGAATGTTTTAAATTTAAAAAAGGAAGACATAGCTACCTTATTAGATTTATCCAGAACCCTTGGTGAATCAGATATAGAGGGTCAAAAAAAGATGTTTTCACTAACCCTAGAGAATATAAAGGATCAAATTGAAACATCTCAAGTTTTAATGAGTAAGAATTTAAAGATGTGCAGGAGTTTGGGTTTTTCATTAGGGGCCATAATAGTCATAGTCTTAATTTAGATAATAATAATTATACTTTTCCAATAGATTTGTTAATTTTTAATGGGAATGAAAAGGAGAGATAACAAAATGATGGACATAAGTTTAATTTTTAAGATAGCCGGTGTAGGTATAATTGTCATCCTTATAAATAAAGTTTTAGAAGCTAGTGGTAAAGGAGATTATGCAGTGGTAACCAATCTAGCAGGGATTTTAATTGTACTTATGATGGTAATAAATTTAGTGAATAAATTGTTTAATACAGTTAGAACTATGTTTCAAATTTAGGAGAAAACTATGGAGATAATCAAAATAGTAGCGTTTGCATTTGTTGCTTTGTTTATGGTATTGCTGTTTAAGGGCAAAAGAGACGACATAGCAGTTTACATAAGTATAATTGCAGGAGTTGCTATATTTTTATTTATGGTGACAAAGATAACAGCAATACTTCAATTCGTTCAGCAATTAGCGACCAAGGCAAATATAGATTTTATTTATTTAACCACTGTATTTAAAATACTTGCTATTGCATATCTAGCTTCCTTTTGTAGTGAAATATGTAGAGATGCAGGGCAGGGCAATTTAGGGGCAAAAGTTGAATTTGCAGGTAAAATCTTAATTTTAGTACTTGCAATTCCTATACTTATGGCTGTATTACAGTCAATTTTAAAGATTATGTAGGTGTTAGTTATGAAAAATAGTATATTAGTATTATTTATAGTTTTATTAATGTGCTTTAATGTACAAGCTTTTAATACAAACACTGTAGAAACAAGCACACAAAGTAAAATTAGTGTTGGAAATACAGAAGAAAGTAATACAGAAAATGTACAAAATGAAAGTCAACAGGAACAGATAAATCAATTTTATGATTATATAACAAATATGAAGACGGAAAATGAAATGTTAAATGATATAGATGTAAAAACTTATGTGCAGAATTTTTTAAAAAGTGGGCAAGGAGGTATATCATCTAAAAAAGTTTTAAGTGCAGTAATATCCTATGCAATAAAAGAGTTAAAGGCATCTATAAAGCTGCTGATACTTTTAATAGTAATCTCAATTATATGTACCCTTCTAACCAATTTACAAAGAGCTTTTAGTGGTGAACAACTATCTAATATAGCATATTTTGCATGTTATTCACTTATTATAATAATAATGGCAAAAAGTTTTTATATAGGTGTAGATATGGCTAAGTCCACTATAAATGAAATGACAAATTTTATGGTAGCTTTAATACCCATACTTATAACTTTAGTGGCTACTGTAGGGGGATTTGTAGAAGCATCAGTTATGGATCCAATTATAATAGGGGCTATAACTATAAGTGCAAACTTATTTATGTACATCATAATTCCTGTAATATCTATGTCCTTTGTAATGCAATTTGTAAATAACTTATCTTCTGAATACAAAATAGATAAACTCACTAAACTTCTAAATCAGGGGGCATTGTGGGCACAGGGAATTATAATGACTATATTTATAGGCATTATAACCATAAGAGGAATTACTTCTAAAACTATTGATCAAGTTACAGCAAAAACAGCTAAATTTGCAGTAGACAATTTTGTGCCTATAGTAGGAAAGAGTCTGTCAGACGCCATATCCACAGTGGCAGGATATTCTATATTGTTAAAAAATGCTTTGAGCAGCGTAGGGCTTATAGTAATTATTGCAATACTTTTGTTTCCTATAATTAAACTAATAATTATGATAGTTTTATATAAATTAACAGCAGCACTTATAGAACCTATAAGCGATGGGAGACTGGTAAATTGTATAAACTCTGCAGGAGATTCTCTTACACTTATAATGTCTTGTTTAATATGTGTATCTATAATGTTTTTTATAATGATAGCAATTATAGCTTCAGCGGGAAAAGTTATGATGTGAAAGAGGGTGAGATATTATGCTTGAATCCCTGAGAGAGTGGCTTATAAGTATATGTACAGCTGTATTTTTTATTACAGCCATAGAAATGCTTCTGCCTGATAACAGTATGAAAAAATATTGCAAATTTGTACTGGGGCTTATATTAATTACAATTTTTATTAATCCCATAGTCAAGATATTCAACAGAGATTTTGATATAAATGCATATACTGCAAAAGCTATAGAGAATTTTGATAACAATATTAATAGCCAAAAATCTGCAAAGGAATTTAATGAGTATAAGCAAAAAAGTGAATCGGATACCATAGAAGCCTTTGAGAGTAATCTACAGGCCAGTTGTGAGAAAAGTTTAAAGGAAAAGTATCCTGATGGAAATTATAAAGTGGTAGTAGAAGCTGATTATGACGATGAAAGTAACCTTGTATATATAAAAAATGTGGATGTGCAAGCCCAAAAAGGCAGTGTTGAAAAGGTGAAGAAAGTGGATATAAGCGGCAAAACTACTGCTGTAGGTAATTTCAATACTGAAAATAGTGAGGAAGCCAGCAGGATAAAAGCATACTTAAGCCAGCAATTAAATATATCAGAAGATGCCATACATGTAAACTCTTAATGAGGAGGGATAATTGTGAATTTCAATTTTAAAAAATGGTTAAACGAACTTCTTAAAAAAGGTAATAAAAAAAGTTCTGATGACAAAAAAAATATTATGAATCTGGTTATAGTATTTTTAGTAGGGCTGCTCATAATTATAACTATAAATTTTTTTAGTAGTTACAGTAAAAATACATACAGCAATGTAAGTAATAATAGTACAGACAATACTACTAGTGATAGCACTGGACAATCTACCTCAACAGATGGGAATGGCTCTAAAGATTATGAAGAATCCCTGCAAAAAAACTTAAAGGATACTTTAGAACAGATAGACGGAGTAGGGAAAGTAGAGGTTATGATAAGCTTTGAAAGTGGAGAAGAGCATGTACCTGCAGTAAATGTAAATGACACAACTAATACTACTGAGGAAAAAGACAACGCAGGCGGCACAAGAAGCACTACCCAAAAAAATAATGGAAGTACAGTGGTTATCACAAATGATGGAAGTAAATCAGAACCCCTTATAGTAAAAACATATAACCCTAAAGTTTTGGGAGTATGTGTTGTAGCTGAAGGTGCTGAAAATAAAATAACTGAACTTAGAATATCAAAGGCTATAACTGATTTATTTGGTTTATCTGAAGATAAGGTAAATGTATATCCTATGAAAAAATAGTATATAAATGTACCTTCAAGCATATAATTTTTTAGGAGTTAGGTATCTGAAAATAAATAGCAAGTTAAAGATGCCTTAGATAAAGGGGGAATTGAAATGAATAAAAAACAAGCAGTTATTATTGTAACTCTTTTAGCCCTGATTGTTTGTGTTGGGGTAGTTGCTACAAAACTAAATAGTCCTATAAATTACGTAAATGGTGTGGACAATAATGGAAGTACAGTATCATCTAGCAGCAGCGATAGTACTGGTGACAACAATGGCACTGAAAATAAAAATACTAAATCTGATGCCGCGCAGTCTAAAGATAGTCAGTCTGGATTTTTTGAAGAAACAAGGCTTACCAGAGATCAAAAAAATGCAGAGACTCTTCAAACTTTAAAAAATTTTATAGATGATCAGAATGTATCTAATGACAATCGCGCCGATGCTGAAAAAAAATATACTGCTTTAGCCATGAACACAAACTATGAAATGAAAATAGAAAATACTTTAAAAAGTAAAGGGTATGAAGATGCTATATGTTCCATAGAGAACAGTAAAGCAAGAATAATAGTTAAAGATAAGGATAAATTAACAGATAAGAATACACGGGAGATAAAAGATGTAGTTATGAGTATTTCTCAAATCCAGGATGTAGAGATTGAAGTTAAACAAAATTAGAATTTTAAAGTTAAGTGCACTAAAGGCATTACATAAATAGATATAACATAATATCTGGAAATAAATAAGAGTGAAAGATAGTTAAATCAATTGTAAAAAAAAATTTCATTTGATATAATATACCTAATGTTAATCTTTCCATGATGTGAAATCTAGGAGGTGCAGTTATGGAAGAAAATATGAATAATGAAGTTGATATGGGTATTGTAAAAATATCTGATGAAGTTGTAGGTGTAATTGCAGGTCTTGCCACTACAGAGATAAATGGAATAGTTGGAATGAGCGCTAACCTTGTAGGAGGAATTACCCAAATATTAACGGGTAAAAAAAACTTATCTAAGGGTGTTAAAGTAAGTGTAGGAGAGAGCAATGCAGCTATAGACTTATATGTAGTGGTAGAATATGGGGTGAGAATTCCTGATGTGGCCTTAAAGGTTCAAGAAAATGTAAAAAGGGCAGTTGAGTCTATGACAGGTTTAGAAGTTTCAGCTATAAATATACATGTTCAAAATGTTATGATTTCTAAAGCAGCAGAAAATGATGATATTGATATTATGGAAGAGTAAATAATAACAACACCCTCTACATTGAGAGGGTGTTTTATTTAATACAGTTATATTGAATATATTGAAATTGTGCATAAATATATGCATTTGCATATATATACACTTGAACTAGTATATTAGTTTAAGTATAATTATATCTGAAATGACAATAATTATTTTTAAAAGAGTATATATCAGCCAGGAGGAGAACATGAATAGAAAAAAGACCAGAGAATTGACTATGAAATTATTATTTCAAATGGCTATAAATAAAGAAGAAATCGATGTTATTATAGCAAATTTAAAAGAAAATATTCAAGCAGAACAAGGAAATGATGTAAATAATAATACAGCACACATTTACGGAGAAAATGCAGGAGAACTGAAGGATGTAGACATAGATTATGTAGTGAGGGTTTTGAAGGGAATAGAACAAAATGAAGATGTATTAAACAGAGAGATTGAAAAGTATTTAAGAAATTGGAAATTAAATAGATTATCTAAAATAGATGCTGCTATTTTAAAAATTTGTACTTATGAATTTTTATACGAAGATGATATACCTGAAAAAGTATCTATAAATGAAGCCATAGAATTAGCCAAAAAATATTCATCTGAAAAATCTGCTCCATTTATAAATGGAGTACTTGGAAATATGATAAAGGATGAAAAAATAAAAAAGAAATAGTATATCATAAGGCGTACGTAAAGAATAACCAGCGGGTGTGTAACCTATTTCACATAATATTGCTTAAGTAATACTCCTAATTTTAAAAAAGAGGTTTTAAAATATGTATATTAAAACATTGACAGTATCTGATATCAACCGTTATATAAAGAAAACTGTGGATAACGATTTTATACTTGCCAATTGTTCTATTAAAGGAGAAGTTTCTAATTTTAAATTTCACAGCAGTGGCCATATGTATTTCTCTCTAAAAGATCAATCTAGCAAGATAAATTGCATTATGTTTAAAAGTTCAGCGGAAAATTTAAATTTTATGCCTGAAGATGGCATGAAGGTTATAGTTAAAGGCAGAATATCCGTTTATGAAAAAGAGGGTGTATATCAACTTTACTGCAGTGAAATGAAGCCAGAGGGAGTAGGAGAGTTATACTTAGCTTTTGAAAGATTAAAAATGAAATTAGAACAAAAGGGATTATTTGATATTTCTCATAAGAAAAAAATACCTGTTTATGCTAAAAAAATAGGAGTAATTACTTCACCTACAGGAGCAGCAGTTAGGGATATAATAAATGTAGCTAAAAGAAGAAATAAAAAAGTAGAACTTTTAATTTATCCAGCATTAGTTCAGGGAACAAGTGCTAGCCAAGATATTATAAAAGGTATTGAAACTTTCAATTCTATGGATGATGTAGAACTTATAATTATAGCAAGAGGTGGAGGTTCTATAGAGGAATTGTGGTGTTTTAATGATGAAAAATTGGCAGAAGCTGTTTATAACTCTCAAAAGCCTATAATAACAGGAGTGGGTCATGAAATTGACTACACCATAGTAGATTTTGTGTCAGATAAGAGGGCACCTACACCTTCTGCTGCTGCGGAAATTGGGGTCTTTAGCCTAGAAGAATATCTGCAGAAACTATTAAATTATAAAAATATACTTTATGTTAACGCTAAAAATATGATAGGTGATGAAAAAAATAGACTAACTTTTATGCAAAGAGCTTTAGAATTAAATAACCCATTGGCCTACATAGCAAATCAATATGAAAGTATAGATAAAATTAAGGAAATTTTAGATTTTAAAGTAAAAGTAAAATTTAATGAAAAAAAAGAAAAATTGGCTAAAATAAATGCATTGCTTTCTGCCCATAATCCATTAAATGTTTTGAATAGGGGATACTGTATAATAGAAGATGGACAGAAAAATCTTATATCCTCTATAGAGGAGTTAAATAAAAAGTGTAAAGTTAAGGTTATTATGAAAGATGGAGCTTCTGAATTCAAACTTGTTCATTATAAAAAGTGAGGTGACTTTATGCCTAGAAAAACAGAAAATTATGAAAGTATAATGTTAAAGCTAGAAAGCATAGTAAAATCTATGGATAGTAATGAGTTATCTTTGGAAAATAGTATAAAAAATTATGAAGAAGGGATAAAGCTCTGTAATAAATTATATAAAATGTTAAATGAAGCTGAAGAGAAAATAAAGGTTCTTACTGAAGAGGGGGAAAAAGATTTCAATACTGAAACCTAAAACATCTTCAAAATCAACTAGATTATGTTTGTACTTATTGTCTATTTTTATATACCCAAAATTATAGAATGGAGAAATATATTATGGGGATTAAAGCAATATTTAAAACCTTAAAGGAAGAACTAGATATATATTTAAGAGAATATATGAAAGAAAAAGGAACTTATAATAAAAGAGTATACCAGGCCATGGAATACAGCTTAAATGCAGGAGGTAAAAGAATAAGACCCATACTATTCCTTTTGACATATAAACTCTATAATGAAAGTCATAGAGAAGTTATGGATATAGCAGCAGCTATAGAAATGATACATACTTATTCTTTAATCCATGATGACCTGCCTGCCATGGATAATGATGATTTAAGAAGGGGAAAACCTACAAACCATAAGGTGTTTGGAGAAGCTATTGCAATACTTGGTGGAGATGGACTCTTAAATGAGGCTATGAATATCATGTTTAGACATTGTATAGGAAAAGGAGAAAATGTTATAAAAGCTTGTAGTATTATTTCTGAAAGTGCAGGAGTTGAAGGTATGATAGGAGGTCAAACTGTAGATATTTTAAGTGAAAATACTAAAATATCTACAGATAAACTTTACTATATGCATAGTAGAAAAACAGGGGCAATGATAAAGGGTTCAATAGTTTCTGCCGCAGTATATGCATCTAGAAATGAGAAGGAAATAAGCAAATTAGAATATTACGGTGAAAAGTTAGGATTGGCATTTCAAATAAAGGATGATATATTGGATGTATTAGGGGATACTGCCCTTTTAGGTAAAAAAACAAGAAGTGACTTAAATAATAATAAAACCACATTTGTAACTGTTTATGGATTAAGTAAATGCCAAGAAATGTGTCATGCAATTACCCGTGAATGTATGGACGTTTTAGATGAGATAAGTGGAGATACTTCTTATTTAAAAGAGTTAACCCTATTTTTATTGAACAGAGAAAAATAAAATATTATGAAGCAGCACTTATAATGCAATAATATCTTGAAATTCAAGTATTGTTGTATAAAAAAGGATAGGTGAAAATGTTTAGTTTATTAGATAACTATAAGGATATAAATGATGTAAAGAAAATGTCTTTGGATGAGCAGAAAGAACTAGCTGAAGAAATTAGAAAATTTTTAATTGATAATGTATGTAAAACAGGAGGACATCTGGCTTCTAATCTGGGTGTTGTGGAACTTACCTTAAGTTTATTTAGTATCTTTGATTTAAATCATGATAAACTTATATGGGATGTAGGGCATCAAGCCTATGTACATAAAATCCTTACAGGTAGAAAGGATAGATTTAATACTCTGAGGCAATTTGGGGGAATAAGTGGTTTTCCTAAAAAATGTGAAAGTATATATGATTTTTTTGAAACGGGACACAGTAGTACTTCAATATCTGCCGCATTAGGTATGGCAAGGGCAAGAGATTTAAAGCAGGAAAAATATAATGTGGTAGCAGTCATAGGAGATGGAGCTTTAACAGGTGGAATGGCACTTGAAGCCTTAAATGACGTGGGCTATCGTAAAACAAAGCTTATAATAGTATTGAATGACAATCAGATGTCTATAGCAAGAAATGTAGGGGGAGTATCTAGGTATTTAAATAAATTAAGGGTAGACCCTAAGTATAATAGATTTAAGGCAGAAGTGGAAAGTACATTAAAGAAAATACCTAATATAGGCAAAGGTATGGCTAAATATCTGGAAAAATTCAAAAATGGAATAAAACAGATGGTAGTACCCGGAATGTTCTTTGAAGACATGGGAATAAAATATCTAGGACCTATAGATGGTCATAATATAAAGGAACTTACAGAAGTTCTAGCATCAGCTAAGAGAATAAATAACCCGGTTATCATTCATGTAATAACTAAAAAAGGTAAAGGCTATGAATTTGCAGAAAAAAATCCAGGTAAATTTCATGGGATAGGGCCTTTTAATTGTAATAATGGAGAAATAGCGGCTGTTTCTGCTAATACATATTCTAAAGCCTTTGGAGATGAAATGGTAAAACTGGCAAAAGAAGATGAAAAAATAGTGGTTATAACAGCGGCAATGAGAGATGGTACCGGTCTTAGAAATTTTGCGGAAAAGTTTCCAGAAAGGTTTTTTGATGTAGGAATTGCAGAACAACATGCTGTAACTTTGGCTGGAGGGATGGCTGCAGAAGGGTTGAAGCCAGTATTTGCAGTTTATTCTACTTTTCTCCAGAGAGCATATGACCAGCTTCTCCATGATATATGTATTCAAAAACTTCCGGTAGTTTTCGCTGTGGACAGGGCGGGAATTGTAGGAGATGATGGGGAAACCCACCAGGGTATATTTGATTTATCCTATTTAACCCAAATGCCCAATATGACTGTTATGTCCCCTAAATGTATGTATGAACTTATGAATATGCTTAAGTGGTCATTAAATCAAGGTTGTCCTATAGCTATAAGATATCCCCGTGGAGGAGATAGTATATATGTTAAACCATTAAAGCATTTTAAGTTTGGAAAATGGGATTGTATTTCAAATGAGGGAAAAATAGCACTAATAGCCCAGGGAAGAATGGTGGAACATGCAGTTTTAGCGGCAGAAAAGCTTAAAGAAAGAGGAATACCAGTAAGGATTATAAGTGCCTGTTTTATTAAACCACTGGATAAGGAAATGCTTCGGCAGTTGGTGGAAGAGGATGTTACCATTATAACTATAGAAGATAATATAATAAGGGGAGGCCTAGGCTCTTATATATTGGAGTATATAAATACACTGGATAAAAAAGTAAATGTGATAAATATAGGATTTAAAGATGAATTCGTAAAACATGGGAAACCAGATATTTTATATAAATTATATGGGCTGGATGTAAAAAGTATTGTAGATAGAGTACTTAAGGTATCAGAATTAAGTGGTATATTTTAAGGCGGCAAAGGAGTTTGTTATGTCAGAACCAAAGGAAAGGATAGATATACTTTTAGTAGATAAAGGGATTTTCTCTTCAAGAGAAAGAGCAAGGGCCAGTATTATGGCAGGAGAAATATTTGTAGATGGGCAGAGAGTAGATAAGTGTGGACAAAACATAAAAAAAAGTTCCAATATAGAATTTAGAGGAGAAAAGCTTCCTTTTGTAAGCCGGGGAGGATTAAAATTACAGAAGGCTTTAAAAGAATTTAACATAAATTTAAAAAATAAGGTATGTATGGATGTAGGTGCATCAACAGGAGGATTTACTGATTGCATGCTTCAAAATGGAGCTGAAAAAGTATTTTCCATAGATGTAGGATATGGTCAGTTTGCATGGAAACTTAGAACGGATAAAAGAGTAGTATGCATGGAAAGGACTAATATAAGGTATGTGACTTTAAAGGATATAGGACAATATGTAGATTTTGCAAGTATAGATGTTTCTTTTATATCATTAAAAAAAGTTTTGCCAGCGGTTATAAACTTACTAAAAGAAAATGGTAGTATAATGGCTCTTATAAAACCTCAATTTGAAGCAGGAAGAGAAAAAGTAGGAAAAAAAGGAGTAGTTAGAGAAAAATCTACACACATAGAAGTTGTGAAAGAAATTGTAACTTTTTTAAAAGAAAATAATTTAAAAGTAATTTCGCTGGACTATTCACCTATAAAGGGACCAGAAGGAAATATAGAATATCTTATATATTTTACCAAAGAAAAAGAATTTAATGAATTATTTAAAGAAGAGGATATAATTACCGTAGTAAGATCATCACATGGCGAACTGAATGGAGAGGAACTATGAAAAATATAGGAATTAATGTTAATACAACAAAAGACCCCAATAGAGAAATGTTAAATTTTATAATAAAAGTTATAAAAAATATAGATAAAAATGTAACCATAAAAACCTATGAGAATTGTATTGGACTGGATGAAAATGAAAGCAATCAATTAGATGTAGTTATAGTACTGGGAGGAGATGGCACTATATTAAATACATCTAGAAATGTACTTAAGTCAAAGACACCCCTGCTGGGAATTAATATAGGACATTTAGGTTTTTTAGCACAGGTTGAGATAAACAGTGTGGAGATAGCATTAAATAAACTTTTTAAAGGTGAGTATACAATTGAAAAAAGAGATATGATCCAGTGCAGCTATAATGATGGTAATGAAATAAAAAAATACGACGGATTAAATGATGTAGTATTATATAGGGGGATTAAGTCAAGAATACAAAGGTATGATGTGCATATAAACGATGCTTTTTATAATAGCTTTAGTGGAGATGGCATTATTATATGTACCTCTACAGGCTCTACAGCATATAATTTATCTGCAGGAGGGCCTATAATACATCCATTCTTAGATGTATTATGTTTAACGCCTATGTATTCACAGTTTTTTACAGCCAAGAGCATTGTATTGGACAGCAGATCACGTATAAGTATATCACTAGAAAAAAATTTTGAGGACTCATTTTTGTCTATTGACGGTCAAAAGTGGATAGAGGTAAATGGCTCAGAAACTATAAAAATAAATAAGTCTAAAAATAAACGCAGACTTATCAAGTTTGACGATACTTATTTTGACACACTTAGAGAGAAAATTATTTTTAATGCAAAAGGATGTGAAGGTGGAATATTATGAAGGTAACTAGGCATGCTAAAATACTGGAAATTATTAATTCGAATAATATTGAAACACAGGAAGAACTTGCAGAAAAGCTTAAAGGCAGTGGCATGAATGTAACTCAGGCTACTGTTTCTAGGGATATAAAAGAATTAAAACTTATAAAGGTATTGTCCGACAATGGCAGATATAAGTATGCAACCATATCTCATACAGAAAGTTTTTTGTCCAATAAACTGGTGAATATATTTTCTCAAACTGTAGTAAGTGTTGAAAATATAGATAATTTCGTAGTTATAAAGACTATTTCAGGTTCTGCGTCTGCAGCTGCTGAGGCTATAGATTCTCTGAATTTTATTGGTATAGCAGGAACTATAGCAGGAGATAACACTATATTTGTAATGGCCAGGGATAGGGAAAAAGCTCACACTATAACCCAAAAGATGAAAAAAATGATTTCACAGTAGGAGGCTTAGGCTATGCTGCTTCAATTAAATATAAAAAATTTTGCACTTATAGAAAAATTAGTTATATCTTTTGAATCAGGCTTTAATGTACTTTCGGGAGAAACCGGGGCAGGCAAATCTATACTCATTGATGCCATTAATTATGTATTGGGAGGGAAATTTAATAAGGATTTAATAAGAACAGGAAAAAATAAAACTTTTGTGGAGGCTGTTTTTACCATAGAAAACCCTAAGACTCTAGAAATATTAGATAAAGAGGATATATTTAGAGAAGAAGACATAGTTATAATTAGCAGAGAATCCTTTCAATCAGGAAGGACTGTTGCCAAGGTAAATGGAAGGTCTATTTTATTATCCAGTTTAAGGCGAATAAGCGGCACGCTTTTAGATATACATGGCCAGCATGACAGCCAAAATTTACTTATAGAAGAAAATCATATAAACTATTTAGATTATTATGGAGAAAACTTACTTCATGATTCATTAAAAGATTTTAAGGAAACATATGAAAGCTTGAATAAAATTAACAAAAAGATATGTGAAATCTCAGGCAAAGGCCAGGATAGAGAAAAAATTATAGATTTTTTAAAATATCAGATAGATGAAATGGATTCTGCAAATTTAAATGAAGGAGAAGAGGAAGAATTAAATAAAAAGTTCAAAATTTTCTCAAATTCTGAAAAAATAAATAATATTATTAATGATTGCTACATAAAATTATATAATGGAGAAGAGGGTGCAATTTCTATATATGACAATTTAGGAATAATTATAAAAGAGCTAAGTTCTATAAAAAATGTTGCGCCTGAACTTACCAATATATATAATTCTTTTGAAAACATATATTATAACATAGAAGGAAACATAGATGATTTAAGGAATATTAAAGATAATTTTTATTATGACGCAAATGAACTGGAATATATAAATAATAGGATATATCAAATAAATGGCTTTAAAAATAAGTATGGCAGCAATATAAAGGATATATTAAATTATAGAGATAAAATAAAGGCTGAATATGAAGAAATGAAAAATATGTCTCAGGTTATAGAAAAATTAAATTTGGAAAAGCTAAAACTAGAAGATATACTTAGACTAAAAGGTAAAGAAATTCATAAAATAAGATGTAAAATAGCAGAGGACTTACAGAAGAATATTAAAAATGAGTTGAATTTTGTGGGACTTGAAAAAAGTACATTTAAAATAGAAATTAAATTAGAAGATAAATTTACCTCAAAAGGTATGGATGATGTGAAATTTTATATAACTACTAATCCAGGAGAACCGTTAAAACCTTTGGAAAAAATTGTATCAGGCGGAGAACTCTCCAGAATAATGCTAGCCCTAAAAACAGTATTTGTGGATAAAGATTTTATTCCTACGGTTATATTTGATGAAATAGATACAGGCATAAGCGGCAGAATAGCGCAGTGTGTGGCAGAGAAGATGTATACTATATCCAAAAAGCATCAGGTATTTTGCGTTACACATCTTCCTCAAATTGCATGTATGTCGGATATTCACTATTGGGTTTCAAAACAGGTTATTGATGATATGACCTATACCAAAGTTAAAATGATGAAAAAAACGGAAAAAGAATATGAAATAGCCAGAATGATAGGAGGAAGTGAAGTTACAAAACTCACCTTGGAGCATGCAAAAGAGCTTATTAAAATGGCGGATTTAAAAAAAAATAAAATTAAATAATATTAGTTTTGCAAGTTATCTCCAAAGTATATAAAATGATAAATTATTTTAATGGATACTTTTAAGAGGTGACTTTTAACTTTTTGTATAAAATTTATATTTTAAAACAATACATTAACTTTAAATGAAACTATATGATAGCATAATAAAATATTTAAAAGGGCAACTTAAACGTAAAGAAGCAGTGTAAGACAGGAGGCAAAACTATGGGAAAAAAAATTAGAAATACGATATACTGGATGTTAATTCCTATCCTGCTTATAATATCAGTTGTCTATCATAAAGAAAGTGTATGTAAAAATGCTCATTTGCTTCAAAATAAAAAAATAAAATCTGCATTTAAAACAGTAGCAGCTAGTGATGTTAATGTATATTTAGGCGGTCAGCCTATTGGTGTAAAATTAAATACAAAAGGAGTGTTGGTAGTTGCCTTTTGTGATATAGAAACTTCAAAAGGCAAAGTTGCTAGTCCGGCGGCGATGGCTGGAATACAAATAGGAGATAATATACTTAAAGTAAATGATACCTTTGTAAAAAATTCAGAACAAACTCAAACTGAAATAAATAGATCAAACGGAAAAGATATTAAAATATTAATAGAAAGAAATGGGAATAAGATAGAAAAAGTAGTAAAAGCGGTAAGTGGTTTAAATGATAACAGTTATAAAATAGGATTGTGGATAAGGGATTCCACCGCTGGAATTGGAACCCTAACTTTTTATGATGAAAAAAGTGGTATGTTTGCAGCACTAGGTCATCCTATAGTAGATATAGATACAGGTACAAGATTGAATATAAATTCAGGAGAAGTAATAGAATCCTCTATTGTATCAGTTAAAAAAGGTACTAAAGGAAATCCAGGAGAATTAAAGGGTATATTTGTTAATGAAGAAGTTAAGCTAGGAAATATAGAGAAAAATACGGAATGCGGAGTTTTTGGAAAAGGAGACGATAAACTCAAAAAAGATTCTATTCCCATTAAAATTGGGCTTAGAAATGAGATAAAGGAAGGACCAGCTAAAATTCTAACTACTATATCTGGAGATAAGCCTGAATATTATGATATACAGATAGAAAAATTATTATCACAAGACTTACCAGGACCTAAAAGTATGGTGATAAAAGTTACAGATGCCAGATTGTTAAATAAAACAGGTGGAATAGTTCAAGGTATGAGTGGCAGTCCTATAATTCAAAATAATAAACTGGTTGGAGCAGTAACTCATGTGCTTATAAATAAACCAGATGTAGGTTATGGTATTTATATAGATTGGATGTTAAAAGATACAAATATACTGTCAAAATAAAAAATTTAGATATAACTTATAAAAGATTTAAGTAAATATAGAATATATGGTAAAATAATATTGTAGAAGATAGCATTTTAAATGCTATCTTCTAACTTTATATCATATAATAAATATATAAAAAAAATTTTTTTATATAAAAAAGAAGGAAATAAAATTCCTGTGTCGAATTTATTATTTTGTTAACATATGGCAATTAATTTAAAAAAAGGGGAGTGGCAAATATGGAAGAATCAAAAATAAATGTAATTATTGCAGATGATAATAAAGAATTTTGTAATATTCTAAATGATTATCTTCTAAATCAAAGAGATATAATGGTTACAGGTATTGCAAAAGATGGCGTGGAGGCTCTTAAATTAATTGAGGAAAAAAACCGGATTTAGTAGTATTAGATATAATAATGCCTCATCTTGATGGACTTGGGGTTTTAGAAAGATTAAATAGTATGAATATAAATCCGATGCCGCGAATAATAGTTCTATCGGCAGTAGGACAAGATAAAATAACCCAAAGGGCTATAACACTTGGAGCAGATTATTATGTAGTAAAACCTTTTGATATGGATGTATTCACTAAAAGAATTAGGCAGATGTTTAATAATGTCATAAGTAGTGGAGATGAAGTGAAAAAAACAGTATCCCTTATAGATGGGGGAGAAATAAAATTCTCAAGGGATAATCCTACTACTGATTTGGAACAGGAGATCACAAATATAATACATGAAATAGGTGTGCCTGCGCATATAAAAGGTTATATGTATTTAAGAGAAGCAATAACAATGGTAGTAAATAATATGGAGTTATTATCTGCAGTTACAAAAGAATTATATCCATCTATAGCTAAAAAATATAATACTACAGCAAGCAGAGTTGAAAGAGCTATAAGACATGCAATTGAGGTAGCATGGTCAAGGGGACAAGTAGAGACTATAAATAAAATATTTGGATATACTATACATAATGATAAAGGCAAGCCAACAAATAGTGAATTTATAGCTATGGTTGCTGATAAATTAAGATTAAAAAATAGGGTCAGCTAAATTTTCAAGATCTTCCGTTTGTTTCTTGTTTATAAATGGAAGATTTTTATGAATATATGAAAGTAGAAATAAGTATAATAAGCATTTAATTGACAAGAATAATGTTGAAGTATAAAATTGATTACAATGGCTAACTTTATTTAAGGTATATTTTATCATTAATTTAATAATCCAATAAAATCAGGGGTGTTTAACTATGAGTTTTTTCGAGAAAACAGTAAATAAAGAGATAATATATAGTGGTAAAATTATTGACTTAAATGTCCATACAGTTGAATTACCAAATGGGAAAACAAGTAAAAGAGAAATAATAAATCATGCTGGCGGAGTGGCAATACTTGCTTACAAGGACCCGGAGACGATATTTATGGTGGAACAGTTCAGAAAACCCATAGAAGGTACTTTACTTGAAATACCGGCAGGTAAGATTGAAAAAAATGAGGATGTACTTGAATGTGCCAAAAGAGAGTTGGAAGAGGAAATAGGATATAAAGCTAAAGATCTTAAATATTTAGGCAGAGTAGTTACAAGTCCAGGATTTTGTGATGAATATATATTTATTTATAAAGCTGAAGAACTATATAAAGGAAGAGATGACCTAGGAGACGAAGACGAATTCATAAATATTAAAGAAATTAAAATAGATAAGGTTAAAGAAATGATAAAAACAGGAAAAATAATAGATGCAAAAACTATTTGTGCTTTTATGATGTTATAATATTAAAGTCATATAACTCTTTTGTAAATCATAAATTAATTAAAAGAAAGTGATTAACAAAAGGGGGATGAAATTATGTTGGAAAATAGAGCATCAAATTTGATAAACAGTCATATTAAAAATAATTTTTGGCTGTATATTATAAGTTTATTATGCTTTTTTACGGGGATAGTTATTGGTATATATAGCGTCAGGTACATGGGTGGATTTGAAAAAAGTGATCTTTTAAGTTATCTGAAGGACTTTACTAAAACAGTGAATTCAGGCAGTATAAACTATAAGTCTATATTTCTAGAAACTTTAAAAAATAATGTTCCTATGATTTTAGCAGTATGGTTTTTGGGGCTTACAATGATAGGGATACCTGTAATACTTATAATAGATATAATTAAAGGATTTACCATAGGATTTACCATGAGTTTTGTAATAAGCGGCATGGGAGTTCAGGGCATGTGGTTTTCACTTTTGGGAGTGCTGCCTCAGAATATAATATATATACCATGCATAATATTTTCCTCTGTACTTGCTATGGAATTTTCGCTTATGCTTTTCAGAGACAGAGCTAGAGTTCAATGGAAATCTCATATTTTAGTTAGATTTACATCTTATTCTATGTCTTTTCTTTTAATATGCGTCGTAATGCTTATAGGTTTTTTTATGGAAACATATTTAACTCCCAATATGATTAAGCTTATTGCATCAAGTTTTACGAGGATACTATTATGATTTTAGACGAATCAAAATTAGATTTTATTATAGAAGTATTGAAGTGTTTTTTTGTATTAATATTTTTCGGCATGTTTTTACCCAAATTTATAGATTTAATATTATATAATTTTGTTATTAAACCTCATTCTTATGATAATAGTATATTCGTGTACAATATATTTAGTAGGAATATAGATATAATATATAACTATATTACTGTTTTTAACGAGTTTATAAAATTCTGACTCCCGAAGAGTAGGTGATAATTTTGGAAAGCTTTTTACTAGGTTATGCAGAGCAGTTAGAAAAAAAGCATATGAGTAAAAACACACTAGATGCATATATAAGGGATATAAGTAGATTTTGTGATTTTATAAAAAAAAGAAAAGGAAACTTGGAAAGTGTAGAAGTTGTATCTATAATGGCATATGTGCAGTATCTTCAAAAAGAGGGGAAAGCTATTTCATCCATAGTTAGGAACATAGTTTCCCTTAGAAATTTTTATAAGTATCTAATGATTAAAGGGGTAATAAATGAAAACCCTCTTTTGTATTATGAAATTCCTAAGGTAAAGCATAATATTCCTAAAGTTTTAACTATAGATGAAGTAGACAAGCTTCTTAGTTCTCCGGATTTTAGTACCTATAAAGGTATACGAGATAAAGCAATGCTTGAGATAATGTATGCTGCAGGAATGAAAGTAATGGAACTTTTAAGTTTAACTATATATGATATAGATTTAAAATTTTCACATATAAGGTGTAGGAGTTTAAAGAATAATGAAAGAGCGGTGCCAATAGGGTCTGTGGCAGTAGAATATTTAAAAAATTATCTAAATATAAGACCAAAATTGAATGTATATAACTTAGATACTTTATTTTTGAACTTAAGAGGAGCGCCCATGAGCCGGCAGGGGTTCTGGAAAATTGTAAAATACTATGCAAAAGAAGCTAAGATAGATAAGGACATAAATGCTTTTACATTAAGGCATTCCTTTGCAGTACATCTGCTGCAAAATGGTGCAGATATTAAATCTGTACAGGAACTTTTAGGGCATAAAGATTTATCTGCTACCCAGATATACTCTGCAGTGCTTAAAAAGAATAAAATTGCAGAAGTATATAAAAAGTCTCATCCACGGGCATAATTAACATATAGTTTCAATACTTTTTATGTATTAGAAAGGGTGAGGTATTTAAATGAGAAGGGTAATTTTAATAGTATTTGATAGTGTAGGTATAGGAGAGCTGCCAGATGCAGAAGAATATGGAGATGTGGGAAGTAATACTTTAGGAAATATATCAAAAGCCGTAGGTGGATTAGAACTCTCTAATCTACATAAGCTGGGAATTGGGAATATACAGGGAGCTAAAAATTTAAATAGATGTGCACAGCCTACAGGGAATTTTGGCAAATGTACAGAATTGTCTAAGGGAAAAGATACTGTAACGGGACATTGGGAAATTGCAGGAATTGTACTTAAAAAGTCTTTAAATACTTATCCAGATGGATTTCCACAGGATATAATAGAAGAATTTCAGGATAAAATTGGGAGAAAAGTACTTGGAAACAAAGTGGCATCAGGTACAGAAATAATAAATGAGTTGGGAAAAGAACATGTAGATACAGGGTATCCTATAGTGTATACTTCTGCAGATAGTGTATTCCAGGTAGCTGCCCATGAAGAGGTTATTCCCGTAGATGAGTTATATAAAATGTGCAGCACAGCAAGGAAAATGCTCTCGGGAGATAGAACTGTAGGAAGGGTAATTGCCAGGCCTTTTATTTATGATAAGGGGAAGTATGTAAGAACTTCAAATAGAAAAGATTTTGCACTGGATCCACCGGAAAAAACTATGCTTGATTATATAAAAGAAGCAGGACTAAATGTAATGGCAGTAGGAAAAATAGAAGATATATATAATAAAAGAGGAATAACAGAGGCAGTTCATATAAAAAATAATATGGATGGTATAGATAAAACTTTGAGTTATATGGAAAAAAATCAACCAGGTCTCATATTTACAAATTTGGTTGATTTTGATATGTTATATGGACATAGAAATGATGTAGAAGGATATGCTAAGGCTCTTATAGAAGCAGATGGAAGAATCCCTGAAATAATTTCCCGTATGAATGGAGAGGATGTACTTGTAATAACTGCAGATCATGGCTGTGATCCAACTACGGAAAGTACAGATCATTCCAGGGAGTATATACCTGTACTAGTATATGGTGAAAATTTAAAATCCAGAGTAGATATAGGAGTAAGAAAATGTTACTCGGATATAGGTAAAACTATATTAGATCTTTTAGATATAAAAAATGATTTATATGGAATTAGTTTTAAAGATCTAATAAAGAAGTAATTGAGAGATGCAAGGCATACATCTTTAGGGAGAAATTTAGTATGGATATGAAATATATAATTCAGAAGAAAAAAGTTGGTGAAAGTTTAACATCAGAAGAAATAGATGAAATGGTACAGGGATATATAAAGGAACAAATACCTGAGTATCAGATGTCAGCTTTTCTTATGGCAGTTTGTTTTCAAGGTATGACTGAACAGGAGACTGCAAATTTAACCATGTCTTTTGTTAATTCTGGAGATAAAATAGATTTATCAGATATTAAAGGTATAAAAGTAGATAAACATTCATCTGGAGGTGTAGGTGATAAAATTAGTTTGATTGTTGTGCCTTTAGTGGCTGCACTAGGCATACCTGTGGCTAAAATGAGCGGCAGGGGACTAGGTCACACCGGCGGTACTATAGACAAATTAGAAGCCATAGAAGGTTTTAATACCCAGTTAAGTAAAGGTGATTTTATAGACAATGTAAATACATATAAAATGGCTATTGTAGGTCAGTCCGCAAACCTAACCCCTGCAGACAAGAAGATTTATGCATTAAGAGATGTTACTTCCACAGTAGATAGTATTCCTTTAATAGCAAGTTCAATTATGAGTAAGAAAATAGCTTCAGGGGCAGATGCAATTGTTTTAGATGTAAAGGTAGGGTCTGGTGCATTTATGAAGTCCTTGGATGAAGCTAGAAATTTAGCAAGAACCATGGTCTCAATAGGCAAATCCCTTAATAAAAAAACTATAGCATTGCTTACGGATATGAATCAGCCTTTAGGGCATGAAGTGGGAAATGCCAACGAGGTTAAAGAAGCAATAGAAGTATTAAAAGGTAAGGGTGCAGAAGACGAAACTTTAGTAGCACTTACTATAGCTTCTTATATGGCAGTATTAGGCGGGGCATTTCAAGATGTAAATACCGCATATAAGGCTTTAGAAGAACTGATCAAATCAGGCAGGGCAATAGAAAAATTCAAGGAATTGGTAAGGATACAAGGAGGAAATCCCCAGGTAATTGATAATCCACAGATGCTTCCCCAGGCACAAAATCATATAGACATAAAAGCTCATAAAAGTGGCTATGTATACAAGATTCAGGCAGAATCCATGGGACGGTGTGCAATGTTACTTGGTGCCGGCAGGAAGACAAAAGAGGACATAATTGACTTATCTGCTGGAATTACAATGGTTAAGAAAGTGGGAGATAAGGTTTTATCAGGTGATACTCTCTGTATTTTACATAGTAATAAGGATAATTGTATGGAAGCAGAAAAAATAGCCCTAAATGCTTTTTCTATAGGTGATATACAGCCACCGAAAACTCCTTATGTTTACGATATTATAAAATAAAGAACTGTTATATAAGCACTATCATTATGTGTGTAATGTTAGTGCTTTATTTTTGATGAAAAGGTAAAAATAAGTTATAATATATAAATAACGAAAAGGATTGATATAATAAGATATAAGGTTAGTATAGAAAAGTGGTGAATTTATGGTTAATAATATTGATTTACCTAAAATAAAGCAAAAAATAATATTTATGCAAAGTAACCTAAATAAATTAAGGAAATTGCAAAAGATTTCTAAAGATATATTTATAGAAGATTTTAGAAATGTAGACAGTGCTAAGTATTTATTACAGGTGACGATTGAAGCTATGCTAGATATAAGTAATCATATAATAGCTAGAAATCGAATGGGAAAACCAAAGACTAACAAAGAAAGTTTTGAAATACTTGCAAAAGAGAATATTATAGATAGAAAGTATGTGAATATTTATTTTGCCATGGCCAAATTTAGAAACAGAATTGTTCATATATATTCTGATGTTAATGATGAAATGATTTATGAAATAACTCAAAATAATTTAGAAGACTTCGAAGCTTTTATTCAAACTATAATTAAAAATATTAATCTATAAGTAAATTATTAATTTTATTATAGAAAATTTCAAAGGTAAGTATATAGGATTGGAGGTGATAATGTGCTCAATATAGAAAATAAATTACAAAGCTTAAAAAAATATTTTAGTAGACAGTCTGATATTCTAGGCGTATGGATAATAGGGTCTTATGGAACTGAATATCAAAGAGAAGAAAGTGATATTGATTTTGCAATGCTTTATAATAAAGACATAAATGATTTAGAAGAAATTAAATATGCCTGTGATATTACAGAAGTACTTAAAATAGATAACATTGACACTATAAACTTAAGAAAAGCACCTATCACTCTTCAATTTAAAACCATAAATGAAGGTAGAAATTTATATGAAGCAGATTACATTAAAGTATGCGACTATATAGAATATGTAATAAATAGTTACCAGCATAACAAGTATTATTTAGATAAGTTTGATAAAGATTATTTTGGTAGTTTTTGATTTATAAAAGGGTAAGTTATATATTGAACATAAAATTGCATATGGTGGAATTGGTATATTGAGTAAAAGTATCCTGTTTTTTAGGGGGCGAAATTATGACAAGGTATATAAAAAGGCATGTCTATAATATAGCTGGGGATTCAATAGCAGCTAAAGAAATAGATAGTTCTAATTGTATTACAGGTGAGGCTGATCATTTATTGCTTAAGTTGAAGGAATCTTTTAAGAAGGCTGTAAGCATTGATATGATAGTAGCATTTTTAATGGAATCAGGAGTGAAGCTTCTAGAATCTGAATTTAAGGAAATAGCTAATCAAAATATACCTATAAGAATACTTACAGGAAATTATTTAAATATAACTCAACCTCAGGCTTTATATATGCTTAAAGATATTATGGGAGATAAAGTTGATTTGAGGTTTTATAATGTGCCTAATAAGTCCTTTCACCCCAAAGCCTATATTTTTCAGTATGAAAAGAGCGGAGATTTATATATAGGATCTTCTAATATATCAAAGTCTGCGCTGACCAATGGTATTGAATGGAATTATAGATTAGATAAAGAGAAGAATATACAGGATTACAACAGTTTTAAAAGTACCTTTGAGGATTTATTTTTTAATCATTCTACAATAATAGATGAACAGGAAATGAGAAGGTATTCTCAGGTTTGGATAAGACCAAAGCTATATAAACAGATGAATGATGAAGAAGATTTTTGTAATAACCGAGAAAGTAATTTCGTAGAAGATGAAAATACTGTAATTGGGCTTTATGAGCCAAGAGGAGCTCAAATAGAGGCTTTATATGAATTAAGAAAAAAGAGAGAAGAAGGATATGACAAAGGGTTAGTAGTTGCAGCTACAGGGATAGGAAAAACATATCTAGCTGCTTTTGATTCAAGATCTTATAATAGAGTTCTTTTTGTTGCACATAGAGAAGAAATATTGAATCAGGCAGCAGTTTCTTTTAAAAATGTAAGGCCGGATAAGTCTATAGGGCTTTTCTGCGGAGATAATAAGGATACTATTGATGATTTTATATTTGCTACAGTTCAAACCATTGGAAAGCCTGAGTATTTGAAGAATGAATATTTTACTAGAGAGGCTTTTGACTATATTGTAATAGATGAATTTCATCATGCTGCAGCAGGAAACTATAAAAATATCATAGATTATTTTGAGCCAAAATTCATGTTAGGTTTAACTGCCACACCAGAAAGACTGGATAACAAAGATGTATTTGCGTTATGTGACAATAATATTGCCTATGAGGTTAGATTATTGTCTGCAATTAATAAAGGCTGGTTGGTACCTTTCAGATATTATGGAATATATGATGGACTGGTGGATTATGAATCTATAGACTATAAAAATGGTAAATATGATGATAAACAGCTGGAATTAGCTTTAATGATAAATAAAAGAGGAGATTTAATAATTGCACATTATAAGAAATATAAAAGTGAAAGAGCTTTAGGATTCTGTTCCTCAAGAAAACATGCAGAATTTATGGCTGAATATTTCAACACCGGAGGAATAAAAGCCTGTGCTGTAGTCAGTGATGGAAGTTCTTCCTATTGTATGGATAGAAAAGAGGCAATAAATAAGCTGCGTAAGGGTGATATAAAGGTAATATTTTCAGTGGATATGTTTAATGAAGGTCTTGATATTCCATCGGTGGATCTGGTAATGTTTTTAAGACCTACACAGTCGCCAACAATATTTCTACAGCAGCTAGGAAGAGGTTTGCGCAAGTGGAAGAATAAAAGGTATTTAAATGTATTAGACTTTATAGGTAATTATAAAAAGGCAAATCTTATACCCTCATTTCTTACAGGTCATCCAAAGATTGCAGGGGATTATAGAATTATACCTGATGAGAATGAATATCCAGAGGATTGTTTTGTAGATTTTGATTTCAGGCTTGTAGATATATTTAAGAAAATGGCTCAGCGAGAAAAAAGGCTTCAGGATATGGTAAAAGACGAATACTATAGGATAAAAGGAAACTTAGGGCATAGACCTTCAAGAGTGGAACTGATTACCTACATTGAGAATCACATATATTATAAAATTAAAAATGCAGCAGATAAGAGTCCTTTTAAAAATTATTTTAGATTCTTAAGGGGCATAGATGAATTAACAGAAGATGAAGGTAAGCTCATAGATACAAAGGCAGAAAAATTTATAAATATGATAGAAAGAACCTCCATGTCTAAAACCTATAAAATGCCTGTATTTTTAGCTTTTTATAATAAAGGAGAATTGAAGATACGGATAAATGAAGATGATATATATAGTAGTTTTAAAAATTTCTATAGAAAAGGTTCAAATGCTGTAGATTTACTAAATCAAAAATCTACAGAAGGCTTTAAATCATGGGGTAAAAAACAGTGGTGTAAATTGGCACAAAGTAATCCATTGAAGTTTTTAGCAAAGACTGAAAAAGAGTTTTTTTATTTTGATAAAGATGAATACTGTTTAAATGAAAGTTTAAAGGAATTTAATATAAGTGAATCTTTTATGAGAAACTTTAAAGATGCAGTAGATTTTAGAATAAGAGAATATTATAAAAATAGGGTGGAAAATAAGAAAAAATAGAATATGTAAAGGAAGATTGAAAAATGAAGGTTTATAATAAATTGGTTCGTGATAAAATACCACAGGTAATAAAAACTGCAGGTAAAAAATTTGACATAAGAAAAGCGGATAAAGAGGAGCATTATAAATTGCTAGAAATGAAGTTAGAGGAAGAAGTAAAAGAATTTTTGGAAGATAAAAATTTAGAGGAACTGGCAGATATTATGGAAGTATTATTTGGACTGGCTGAGAATATGGGTTATAGTGAAAGTGACTTACTTCAAAAGAGGATGGAGAAGAAAAAAGAACGTGGAGGATTCAAGGAAGGTATTGTGTTGGAGAAAGTGTGGAATTAAAAGTTTTATTGGTAATAAGTTATTTAAGGAATTAGGAAGAGAATAGTTTAACTAAAAATGTATTTTTTGAAATTAAAAATGCAAATGTACCACTTCTTTGTCTTCATGACATTCGATTAGAATATGGGGGATTATGAGGACAAATAGATTTTCTTATACTTACAAAGCAGTATATTTGTATTTTAGAAACAAAACAACTTCAAGGCAATATAAATGTCAGTAAGGAAGGAAATTTTATAAGGGTATATACAGATAAATTTGGGAAAACTACAAAGATTGGAATGTATAGCCCTGCTGAACAAAATAGAAAGCATGTAAATTTAGTGAAGAAGCTGATAAAAGAAAAATTTAATATAGATAAAGTACCAATAAAATCTCTTATTGTAATGGCAAATCCTAAGACCATTATTAGGAAAGATTATGCTCCTAAAGAAATTCAAGAACAGATTATAAGAGCAGAAAATTTATCCTCCTGCTTGTCAAAGTGGATTGACGAAATTGATTATAGTTTAAAAGAGAATATGGTTTTTACTATTGCTAATTATTTAAAAGAAAATCATAAACCTATTATTTTTGATTATAATGCAAAATATAAATTAGATGAAAAGTCAACAATTGTAGGTAATAATATGCATGAGTTAGAACAGGATAAGAACAAAGGAATTGATAAAAATGTTAAAGATGAAGATATATTAATAAAGAGCAAAGAAATTGAATCTACAGATTTAGACAGTTTAAGAGTGAAGTTAAAAAAATTTAGACTAGAAACTTTTAGAAAAGAAAATGTTAAACCATATTTCATATTTAGTAATAGGGAAATGGAAGTACTAATAGAAGAAAGACCTCAGAGTAGGGACGAGTTGCTTAAAGTAAAAGGATTTGGAGAGAAAAAAGTTGAGAAGTATGGTGAGGGAATTTTAAAGATTTTTAATATAAAAGATGAAAAATTCAAATTTTAATTGAATACATATGGCTAATAAATTAAATTTTGTGTCGACTTTGTTAACACTCTGTAACCTTACAAAAATGTAAGGTTATTTTTATATAAATAGATTGGTGCTTCTTATTTATTAAATTAGAATTTACTTAAGGTCTGAGATATTAAAGTATATAGAAATTTAGTTTAGGAGGCTTTCACTATGAAAAAAACTATAACTTATATACAAAGATTTTTAATTATCTTTGTAATCATTGCATATAGTTTACCTTATTTTTGTTGCCCAATATCTATTATTTATCATATGTTAAGTACGAAAAATATCACTATTTCAGAGAACAAAAAAGTAAAAAGCAACACTTCTTTATTAAGTAACAAGAATAAAGAACCTTTAACTGAAAATAATGTGGAAAAATTTGCAGATAGTATTTTTAATGAACAGTTGAAAAGGCTTAATGTACCTGGAGCAGTTTTTACGGTTGTTGATCAAAACAAAATACTTTTTCAAAAAGGATATGGTTATTCTGATATAGATAAAAAAGTACTAGTAGACCCCAAAAAGACTATTTTTAGGGTAGCTTCCGTTTCAAAGCTTTTTACTGCTACAGCTGTTATGCAGCTCAAAGAAAAAGGTAAAGTAAATTTAAATGAAGATATAAATGCCTATTTTAAGGACTTTAAAATAAAAAATAACTATTCAAAACCTGTAACTCTTGAAAATCTATTAACTCATACTGGTGGATTTGATGAAAGACTTGTTGGGGAACAGACAGAAAGCTATCTTCAAGAAAAGTCACTTAAGGATAGCCTAATATCTCATTTACGTCCTCTAATTCGTGAACCAGGTGAAGCCCCACAATATAGTAACTATGGTATGGCTGTAGCTGGATACGTAGTTGAAAGTGTATCTGGTATCCCTTTTTATAAATATATGGAAGATAATATATTTACTCCTCTTCACATGAATAGTAGCAGCTTTGTTTTTAATAATAAAGTACTAGGCAATCTGTCCCAAGGGTATGATTATAAAAAGGGTAAATATGTTAAAGTACCTATCTATGGACAAGCTCTTACACCAGCAGGTGGACTTAAAACTACAGCGGATGATATGGCTAAATTTATGATTGCACATTTAAATGATGGTACCTATGGAAACACACATATATTAAATAAGAATACTGCAGAAGATATGCATAGTCAGCATTTTGCATTCAATAAAAATATGGTTGGGATCTGCTATGGATTTGAGCAGAATTATGTAAATGGTATTAGAACAATTTATCATCGTGGTGATGATTATGGTTTTCACAGTATGCTGTGCTTAATACCTAATAGCAATTTAGGATTTTTTATTTCAACTAATGGTGAAGCAGGAACTAACTTATGTATCAATATAGCAAATCAATTCATAAGCAGATACTGCACCCAATCTAAAATTAAAACCAGTTTCATTAATAAAGCTAAATCTACCAAAAGTGACCTTGAAAAATTTGAAGGAACCTATCGCGGCGTTAGATATCCAAGAAAAGAAATAGGAAAGTTATTATTATTAATGTCTCCAACCATAAATGTTAAAAGCAATAATAATACATTGATTATGAACTATCCTGGTGGGCAGGATAGTTATACAGAAATAGAACCGTCCCTTTTTAAAAACATTAAAAAGGGAGATATGATTGCATTTAAGTCAGACGGACAAGGAAATGTAAACTATATGCTTCAAGATGGATCAACTGTTGCACTTGAAAAAATTCATTGGTATGAAAATCCGAACTTGCATAAAGCCATTTTTATACTTTTTGCATTATCATTTTTATGTATACTCTTTATGATGATATTACTTAATTTTAAAAATAAGGCTAGGCAAGAACCGTCAATTTATAAATATCATAGATGGATTATACTACTTATATGCATTTTAAATTTAGTATTTTTATTAGGAATGACTAAGGAATGTGTGGCTTTATCATCGTCTCTTATGTTTTCACCTAAACTGCCCAAGGCAGCTATATGTTTATTGTTTATTCCCATATTCACTACCATACTTACTTTTGGACAAATGTTTTCAATATTTATATATCGCAATAGAAAATCATTTAATTTTATAGCTATACGTTACATAGTAATTTATTGTATATTTCTAATGTTTAATCTATTTCTGAATTATTGGAATCTCTTTGGATTCAAGTTTTATTAGTATCACTGCTATCAGCTTCCTTCAATAGTAAAAATATGATATATTAAAGAAAAGCTACTGAAATATCATATCTTAACTTTAAAGGGAGGAAGCTGATTTGTACAAGATACTCGTTATTGAGGATGATATCAAACTTAATAGACTTATAGCAGAGTATCTCCAAAAATATGGATATGAACCTATTATCATAGAAGATTTTAAGAATGTAGAAAAAGAAATGAAAGAAGCAACAGTTGATTTGATTCTGCTAGATATAAATCTTCCATATTATGATGGGTTTCAATTATGTAAGACTTTTAGAAGAACTTCAAAAATACCCATAATTATTATTTCTTCACGCAATAGTGAGGAAGAGCAGATAAGGGGGATTGAATTAGGGGCAGATGATTATATTTCAAAGCCCTTTAGTTTTGACTTTCTTCTTACTAAGATCCAGGCCACAATAAGGAGAGTATATGGTGAATATGCAGATGAAGTAAATATAATTGAAAGTTTAAGTGGTATTAAGCTTAATAAAGATACATTTAAAATGGTTTATAATCAAATTGAAATTGAACTCAGCAAAAATGAGTTTAAGCTTTTAAGTAAGCTCATTAAAAACCAAAATAAAATTATCAGTAGAGAAGAACTTTTAGAGGAAATTTGGGATGATGTTACTTTTGTAGATGATAATACTTTAACTGTGAATATAACAAGAATAAGAAATAAACTTAAGGGATTAGGTGTTGATGAATCTATATCAACTAAGCGGGGTATAGGATATATGTTTCAGTCTAATTGTTGATGAGAGGAATTAACATGAGTAGAAAACTATTAATTAATTTTATAAAAGATAAACTATTTTTTACCATGACATATTTTTTTAATACTTTTTTGATCATTCTTTATTCCTATTTGGTGGCTGTGAAATTTGATGTAGTATATCCTTTGCTGCTATCAATAATAATATATATTTTTTTAATACTAAATGAATGGATTAAATATTACAAATTTAATAGAAGCCTTAATGAAGGTATAGAAAATAGGTATTTTAATTTAGATCCTAGAACGCGAGAACAACAGAAAGTTGCTAGAGCTATATTTAAGATACATGAAAATTATACAAATCAGATAAGTGCAATTCGTGCCGAAAATACAAATAATAAATATTTTCTATCACAATGGATTCACAATATAAAAACTCCTGCTTCAATAATTGATCTTATTATCGAAAATGCTATCAATGAAATAGGTTTTAATAAAATAAATACATTGAATTTTTTTCTGGATATAAGAGAAGAAAATAGTAAAGTTAAAAATAGTTTGGATCAAATTCTAAATATTAGTAGATTAAATAATTTCTCAAAAGATTATGAACCTCAAACAGTGGATCTAATTTCCTTGTTAAAGGAAATTATCAATAGTAAAAAAAGTCTGTTTATTTATAATAATGTATTTCCTAAAATAGAATTTCAATGGGAAGAAGCATTAATTATTACAGATAAAAAGTGGAATAAATTTATGCTTGAACAGATTTTAGTAAATGCTATTAAATATTCTCATAATAGTAAGGAGCAGAAGTATGTGCATTTTAAAATATCTATGAGTAATAAAAAAACCATATTAACAATTAGAGATGAGGGTATTGGAATTCCCAGCTATGATCTAAAAAGAGTTTTTGAACCCTTCTTTACAGGAGAAAACGGGCGAAAAATACAAAATTCCACAGGCATAGGCTTATATATATGTAAAGTGATAGCTAAAAAGTTGAATCATAATGTAGTTATAGAGTCTGAGATTAATAAAGGAACTACTGTTTCAATTATTTATCCATCAAAAATTTAATTATAATGGAGTGATAGGATGGAGATATTATGTGCTGAGGATATTGTTAAAGTATATGAAGGGAGTTTGGAAATTAACTCTACTAATGTATTAAATGGCATCAGTTTGAGTATTGAAAGTGGAGAATTTACTGCTATCATGGGCCAATCTGGAAGCGGAAAAACTACCCTGATTAATATATTGTCAGGTATTGATAAACCTAATAGTGGAACAGTGAAAATAATGAATAAATACATAACTTCATTGAACAAGAGAGGAAGATCTATTTTTAGACGAGAAAATTTAGGAATTATATTCCAGGCCTTTAATTTACTTGACAATATTACACTAGCGGAAAATGCTGCACTTCCCTTGATATTTAATGGGAGGAATACACAAGAAATTGACGAAAAAATAAAAAAATATTTTACCTTTTTCAATATATATGATATTAAAGACAAGTATCCTTATAGTGTGTCTGTGGGTGAACGGCAAAGAGCAGCAGCATGTAGGGCATTGATAAATGAACCAAGCATCATTTTGGCTGATGAACCTACAGGAAGCCTTGACCCAGGTACTTCAAAAAAATTTATGAGATATATGCAGATAATAAATGAGGAAAGAAATGCAACAATACTTATGGTTACACACGACGTTCAGGCAGCAAGCTACTGCAAACGAGTGATTTTTATAAATGATGGAAAGATATGTACGCAAATATATAATAAAGGAGATCAAAGCGCTTTTTTCAATAGAATACTAGATACTCTTGCGGTGATTAGTGGTGAATAATATGAATTACAGAAAAATAATTAAACAAAATATAAAATCAAATTTCAGTGAATATTTTGCTTATATATTTTCTTTGATGGTTTCAGTCTTATTCTTTTTTATTCAATTTACTCTATGCAATGCGTACATAGTAATTGGACAAAATAATATTATTATGATATCCTCAATCGGTGTGTTTAATACAGCCCTATGGTGTATATTTACACATATATCCTTTATGAAATGTCGTCAAAAAGACTTTGTAATATTTTTAGCTTTGGGTATGACACATCATGAGCTTAAGTTACTTCTTCTTCTTGAAAATATTTTAATTTTTCTTATATATATGCCTATAGGATTAATTCTAGGTATTATGTTTTCAAAAATCATTGCTCTTTCCATATTCAAACTCGTAGGAATTTCTCATGTTACTTTTCATTTTAAATCAATAGTTTATATAATTACTATTGGTTATTATACAATACTTACTATTATATTCATCTTATGGACATTTAAATTCATTAATAGCCTACCTGTATTAGATGAACCAAATCACAAGATTTTAAATAGACTATATGCTAGAAATAAGTATATATTAAAAGTTTCTATAATCTCTTTGATATTGTGTTGTATTTATTTAAATGAAATGTTGGGCTTACCTACTAGAATTAGATACTATGTTAATTATTCTTTTATATCTATAATCGGAACTTATTTATTATTTTTAACTCTCATAAAAACTCTTAGTATCTTTATAAAATCAAATAAAAATTTTTATTATAAGAGAATTTTTTTAATAAATGAAGTAGAAACCTTTTTTAGAAGTAACAAAATTATTATTTTCTTTATTGCGTTCTTAAACTTCATATTCTGTATTTGTAAGAGGATTTATTATTTACCTGACTCAAGAATATATTATGCTCATGTTATTTTTCAGAATTCTGTTTTTAATTTGATATATACATTTATTGTATTGCTAAGTTTTATTGCTTCTGCAGTGATAATGTACTTTAAAATGAAAATTGATTTCTATAGTTGGAAATTTAAAAAAAATAACTTATATGACATTGGATTGATTGATGAAGAAATAAATGCCCTATTGATATGTAAACTTAAATTAATATTTTTTTCACATGTGATTTTAATAGCATTGGCAAGTATTATATATATCTTCCTTTTAAAGCTTAGTAGAGAATTCATAATAAGTACAATTAAAATATTGAGCTACTATTTTATTATACAATTATTAGGTTATATTATTGCTAAAGATAAATTAATTGAAATTTCATATACCTCTCATGCTAGCAGCGCAGCAGTCAAGAACTTGAAATTTTAAATTTTGATAAAAATTTAAGAGATTCAAAAAATAAAAAATCACCCATCAAGTTGGAATTTGCTCCAAAATTAAAATTTAGTATTCCAAAAACTAGTCAAAAGTATTCTTATATACAATTATTGATTGTATTATGCTGAAATACCAAATATTTACTTAAATAAAACATGAATTTATATTCTCATGTCTCTTGATTACTAGAAACATGCTCATTATTTATTTTTCCAAGCATCATCATTATTATTGCACCAACAATTGAAATTACAGCAGTATTTAAGAATTTATGTGGTATGAAATAACATGATACACTTAATAAAAAAGTAATTATTATAGAAGTGTATTTGAGCTTCATTCTTCGTTCGTTACTTTTTATTCTTTTATTAACGTTGTCTACGGGAGCAAAAATGCAAACAAGTATAAATGAAATAATTAATGAGGTTATAAAAATAATATTATTGAATGAAATATACTTACCCATAATAATCATTCCTAAAAATATAATAAAACTAATAAAGAAACATCCCCAGTAAGTTTTTGCATGATATCCACCTGAAAATAACCTAATGGGGCAGAAAAAAATAAGAATAACTAGATAGTATTTTTGAAGTGAAAATAACCAAAATATAATAAAGTAGGGAATGATTTTGGTAACTTCATCAAAAATACAAATTAATCCGTATTCTATTTTCTTTAGGTCTAAATCAGAAAATTCAGGATTTGTTTTAGAAATTTGGTTTACTAAACAACTTATAATGTTACTCATTTATGTTTCCCTCCATCTTAAACTTTATCAAAAATTTAGTTCTTTCTGGAACACTTTTTACAGATATAGTCCCATTATTTTTCTCAACTAATTGTTTAGTAATATACAATCCAAAACCATGAGTATCATTTTGTTTAGTTTTTGTAGAAAAACCTTTGTTAAAGACTTTTTTTACTATATTTTCAGGAATAACATCTCCATTGTCAGATACCTCAATACAAAAGTTTTCGTATTCCTTAAAGGTAGTAATAGATATTTCTTTACGCTGAATATTTGATGTAAGCTGAAATGATTCAAAGGCATTATCTACAAGGTTACTTATAATACTTATTAATTCATCTTGTCTAATTTTTAACAAACTAAAAGATTCTTTAATTGTTACCTTAAAATCTATGTTGTTTTTTACTGCATAGTTGTTTTTTATAGATAATAGTCCGTCTATATAATCATTCCCTGTATCTAAATATCTAAAAGAGGAATGTATTGTATCTGAAATTTGTCGCACATAATTATCTATCCTCTCTACAGTATTAGGCTTGTTTAATGAGCATAGCCCCTGTATAACATTAATATGATTGGCAAAATCATGTTTTTCCTGTCTTATTATACTAATTATTTCTTCCATATTTTTAATTTGGTGCTCTTGAATTTTATAATTGATACTTATATCCACAGCTAGTTGTTTTTCTTGTAAGCTTTTAAATTTTGCTATTAAGAATATAAAATACATAATGAAAATAAAAATGTTATAGGTTTGGATATTCTTTATATTAAAAATACCATAGTTAATACAAAATATAAAAAGGGTAAACACACCTAATTCAAGTATTAAATTAGCAAAGATAGCTCCCTCTCTTTCGAATAATCTAAGTTTAGTAAAATATGAATTAAACTTAAAAATCATTGCTACAATAAGTATTTGTAATATTTTCGAAGTTAATGTAGCGATCCATACATATCTAAAATCAAAAAAAGCTTGATTTAAATTTATGTTAAATATAACCATTAGAATGATTTGAGTAAAAAATTCAGTACTAAAAAGTATTGTAAAAAATAAAGAAACAATAATTGCAGAATGAAAAATCCTTATTTTTGTAATCCAGGAAAGTATTAAAGTAATAAATACTACAAGAAACAGTGTATGATAGACTAGCAGCATATGCAATCTACTCCAATAGGCTGCAAAAACAAGGAATATAAATAATAGTCCTGTCTTAATTTTGTTCTGTATTATAAATCTTTTTTTATCATATAGTGTTTCAAAAATTCCTAAAAGAAGTAACGTTTCTATAATATCTACAACTATTTGTCTTATGGCAATATGCATAAATTTCTCCTTTCATTCTTGTTTTTTTATAAATGTTGTAGATTCATAAAAAATCTACAACATTTATAAAAAACCTAATGAATTATTTTAGAAGCTCATCAGGACATTTTGGCTGGTGTCCCATCCCCCAACATGTAGGAGTCATAACTATTTCTGACAAAAGCAGAGAAACAGATCCTACCATTTTCATACTTTTTTCTAATAACTCTTCTTTTAATTTTTCTTTTTTCAACGATTTCATTTTCCATATCCCTCCTGTAAAGCATATTAATTTATAAATTCTACAATATATTGAATTTTCCTGCTATTTTTTAAAAAAAATAAAACTTAAGAAAATCAAGTTTTATTTTCCTAAATGCAAAAGCATAAGTCAGTTTTATGGAATTTATCTGCCCAAAGTGTTTTAATAAAGAAAAAGGAAGAACGAAATATATCGTACATATTAACATAAGGAGTGAAAAATATGGATAAATTAATATGTTTAGTAGGTGAATCGGGTAGTGGTAAATCTACTATGGCAACACTATTAGAAAAGGAAGGGTATAATTACATACGGTCGTATACAACCAGAAAACCTAGACATGAGGGAGAAAGGGGACATATCTTTGTTGATATTGTTCCCTCTATAACTGTAGATAATGGAAAAGAGGGTTTTGAGGGAGCTTTAGATGAAGAAAATATAATAGCCTATACCTTCTTTGATAAGGCTCATTATTGGTCAACCAAAGAGCAATATCAAGGTAAAGGAACTAGCATTTATATAATAGATCCCACAGGAGTTAAATATTTAAAAGAAAAGGTAAAAGATGCTGAAATAATGGTTATATATTTGAAGGCAGACGAACGGAAAAGAAAAGCTAGGATAATTAATAGAGGTTGTGAGAAAATCAAGTTTGTTCCATCAAGTAGAAATCAACAAAAAAGAATGCGAATGCAAATAAAAACGACAACACAGCAAGAAGTATATAGAAGAATAAAATATGATAGAGATGTTTTTAAAATCATTAAATGCGATTATGTTATAGATGCTAATAGAAGTATAGAAGAAGTTTTAGAGGATATAAAAAGGATTATAAGAAGAGAAGATTTATAATTAACGCAAAAATTATTCGACAATTAAAGGGATTTTAACACAATTTGTAGAATATATTTAAAAATGGAAAAGGGGATGTGAAAGTGAATAAAGATGAACTAAAACAAAAAATATTGGAGTTCCTAAAAACAAACAAGTATACAAGTTTGCATAACTTATGCCCAATAGGAGTCATATTGCCGATTGACGCAAAAGATGTTGATGATTTAACTAACCCTACATGTTTGATAAAAACTTTTGACACGTTATGCGAGCTTGAAGCAGAAGGTAAAATAGTAAATAGTTACAAAGGGACTGCCAAAGATTTAAATACAGCAATGATTGCTTCTAAGTGGTATTTAAAATAGTTTATCAGAGTATAGGTTAATTTCTACTTGCTATTGACGCACTTAGTTTTCTGGTTCTTTCATATTGTTTCCAATAGATGGTTATGAGCATAAAAGTGGATACCCCGTTAAGGAGTATCTGCTTTTGTGTTGGAGAGGGAAATTCGGATGTTGATGGTGCTACCGAGGATTTGCTTATAGGGAATATGCACATGACAATATTGTCATGTGACATGGTTGTCATATAATGTGAAGTATGTTATACTGTTTGTTAAGGAGGCTGACGACAGTTAAGAAAAGTTTATAAAACTCTATGAAAATTTGTTGATATTTTTATAGTTTGTTGTATGATAATTTCAAGGAGTGATTAACTTGAAATATTATTCAATAGGTGAATTTGCAAAACTAATAGGTAAAACAGAACAAACATTAAGAAATTGGGATAAAAATGGGACACTTAAGCCACACCATGTAATAGAAAGTGGCTATAGATACTACTCACAGGAACAACTTAATCATTTCTTTGGTTTTAAAAACGATAATAGGCAACGGAAACGCAAAATAATTGGATATTGTAGAGTATCAAGCAATAAGCAAAAAGATGATTTAGAAAGACAAATTGAAAATGTTAAAACATATATGATTGCTAAAGGATACTCATTTGATATTATATCTGATGTAGGAAGTGGAATTAACTACAATAAAAAAGGATTAAATCAATTAGTAGAACTAGTAACAACCTCACAAGTAGAAAAAATAGTTATTCTTTATAAAGATAGATTGCTAAGATTTGGATTTGAACTTATTGAAAACTTATGTAGTCAATTCAATGCAACTATCGAAATAATTGATAATACAGAAAAGACCGAGGAACAGGAATTGGTTGAGGATTTAATTCAAATTGTTACAGTATTCAGTTGTAGATTACAAGGTAAAAGAGCCAATAAAGCTAAGAAGATGATTAAGGAGCTGTTAGAAGATGAAAAGGGCAATTAATATTAGACTTTTCCCATCTAAAGAGCAGGAGGTTCTTATGTGGAAACACATAGGCTCGATGCGATATGTGTTTAATTGGGCATTAGATAAGCAGATGAAACATTATGAAATCACTAAAAAGAAGTTATCAGTTGCAGAATTAGGTGTGGAATTGACAAAACTTAAAAATCAAGAAGGTTTTGAATGGTTATATGAGGTTAGCAATGCTACCTTAAAAGAATCCCTAAGAGATTTAGATAAAGCCTATAAAAATTTTTTTAATGGAAGTGGTTTTCCTAAGTTCAAAAGCAAGCGAAAGTCTAAGGATAAATTTTATTCAAGATACGATAAAATCTACTTTAAAGAAAACATAGTTAATCTTGAAAAGATAGGTAAAGTACAATGTAGGCATAACTACGACATTGATTTATCAAAAGTAAATAAATTCAGTAATCCAAGAGTGAGTTTTAATGGTAGAGTATGGGTACTTTCCGTTGCCGTTGAAATTGAAGTGGAAGATAAAAAAGAACAGTTAAAAAACTTTACTGTAGGGGTAGATTTAGGTATCAAAACACTTTCAGTAACTAATATTGACGAATTAGACACAAAGAATATTAATAAGACAGCAAAGGTGAAAGGACTAATAAAAAAATTAAAAAGACTACAAAGACAATGTTCACGAAAATATGAAAAAAATAAGAAAGGAGCATGTTACCAAAACACCTCGAACATTGCAAAACTTGAAAAGAAGATTAAAAAACTTCATAGTAAATTAGCACATATTAGAGAAAATCATATACATCAAGCTACATCTAAAATAGTGAAAATCAAGCCTTTTAGAGTAGTTATGGAAGATTTGAAAGTATCTAATATGATGAAAAATAAGCACTTGTCAAAGGCAATAGCAGAGCAAGGATTTAGTATGTTTATTACTCAAATGAAAAATAAATGTGCTAAATATGGAATAGAGTTTATCCAAGTACCAACATTTTATCCTTCAAGCAAAACTTGTAGCCAGTGTGGTAGGATAAAAAAAGACTTAAAGCTATCAGATAGAACTTATAAATGCGAATGTGGATTTGTAGCTGATAGAGATAAGAATGCTTCCTATAACCTTGCAAAGTATGGTTTAGAAATATCAGCTTAAAAGATATTCTAAATTGGGTATTCGTTACAACCCACTACTGAAAAGTAGCAAAGCCTATAGAGTGTTATACAAACCAAAGTAGTCTCGGCAAAATGGAACACTATGAAGTAGGAAAGAAACAAAATAATAAACTTTTATAATCTTTTTATAAACTTTTATAGATTTTTGGTAACGGTGTGTTATGCCTAAAGAAACATTTTATAACCTGCCAGAGAGTAAGCAAAAAGTTGTTTTTGAAGCAGCTGTTCAAGAGTTTTCGACGCAACGATATAGCGATGCCTCTATTAACCAAATTGTGAAATCAGCAGGAATACCTAGAGGAAGCTTCTATCAGTATTTCAATGACAAGGCAGACATATTTATGTTCGTACTTGAAAAAATTACAACGGAAATCAAAGCTATTGAACAGAAAAATATGGTGGACAACAGTGATTGTGACGCCTTGACTCAGTTTGCAAACAAACTCGCCTCTACTATTGAACTTAACAGCTCCAAACCTGAGTATGTACGTATCACAATGATACAGTCCAAAGAAAGTGATCCTTTTGTTAAAAAATTTTTTGAATTACAGGAGGAGCATAAACAGGCGGTAATCAAACTTTTTGAGCGGGATAAGCAGCGTGGGCTGGTTCGTGAGGATGTTGACGCTGCAGCTGTCATTGATATGGTTTATCTGCTTTCAAAAGAAACATTCTATGCCATAGGTTCAGATGGAGACACTTATCAAAAAAGAATGAAAACATTCTTAAGAATAATCCGTGAAGGAATAAGGAGGTCTTAGCATGAGCAGAATCACGTTCTATGATGGAAAAGTGTCAACAGAAGGAGACGAGCTTTATTATAAAGTACGCGGCGAAGGAAAGCCTATCTTGTTTATAGCTCCCGCGGGCGGTAATGGCGATGGTTATTATCCTGTGGCCTGCATTCTTGCTGACGAGTACAAGGTCATCACATACGACAGGCGTGCAAATGCCAGAAGCACAAAGAATTTTCCAAATGATTTTGATATACGTCAGCAAAGTCGGGATGCCCTTGCCGTGTTAAATGCTGCAGGGGAAACGTCCGCAATCGTAGTGGGTAACAGCAGCGGCGCGGTCATAGCACTTGACTTGGCAACCGCTTATCCGGAGGCGGTACATGCCGCAGTTATCCATGAGGCTGCCATTCCATCGGTACTTGCCGACGCCGAAGCTGTAAAGTGGAGTGAATTTTTTAAATCCTGTTATGAGCTTGGCAAACGAAAGGGTGCGGCATGGGGCGCGATGAAATTTTACTTTGGCGTCGAATTGCCGGCTGTCCGTTTAATGATGGCTACCATGAAAGTGCTCAAATATATGAAACAGGATAAAACAACATGTAATGTGGAGCGCATTCCATCAAAAGAAGCGTCTGATATACTATTGTTTAATGAGTTATTACCCGTTACAGGATACAGGCCGGATTTTGACGCTCTCAGAAACAGCGGTGTCAAAATATTTATTGGTTGTGGTCAATACGGACTAAAGAAAAATGCATGGTATGCTAAAGCGGCGAAAATATTAGCCGATAGGCTCTCCTGTGATTTCGTTACGTTTCCCGGACATCATGGCGAGTATATGAGCAGTCCCATACTTTGGGAAAAAGTATTACGGGAGACAATACGAAAAGCAGGCTGGTAGGCAGTAACTCGAAAGGTGTAAAGGTTAGCTATAAACAATAGGAATGTGAAACCTGTTCTGTCGTACGGCCATATAAAAAAAGCCGTCAAAAACATAAGCATAAATTTATATTTATATTTTAATCAATTTAATCAATAATAATCAATTGAAAATATGATTGAATTCTTAAATATAAGTATCAACATCAATTATTTTACTTTAATGGAATTCTATATAAATTCACCGTCCGTAGGCCAGGTTCAAATATAAGAAGAAGACATGAAATATACTGGCGTGGCCATTATAGGTCAAAAAATCAAAGAAATTTATGGGCGGTTATTGCGTCCATTTTTTATTTTTGTATTTTGTATATATGCTGAAAAATATGCAAAAATAATAGAAGAACTTATTATAACATGTAGAATAATTAGACATTTTAATATATAATTAATGTAATATCATATTATAGTATAAATGCAAATAAATTAATATATTTCTTATAAAAAACATATTTATATACTAATGGTCAAGGAACATATTACAATATTAAAGCCTTTGGTTAATATTGTGAGGTCAACTTTTAAAGAGGTGTTGTAATAGTGAATGTGGCGTTATTTGTAACCATAATAGGACTATCCCTTATATTTAGTTACATAAACATAAAAAAGGACAGAGAGTTAGACAAGCTTAATAAGAAATTTAAATTACAAAGAATGTATTTTGAGGAGTTATTTAAAAATTCTCAGGATGGAATTGTTATACTTGATAATGAAGATAGAATTGTAAACGTTAACGAATCTTTTGAAAGAATTTTTCAATATAAATCGGAGGAAATAAAAGGTTTATCTGCAAATGATGTTATTGCAAATTCTCATATAGAAGATGCTTTTCAGTTTTCTAATATAATTATGCATGGTGGTACTGTTAATTCAGAAACTAAACGAAAAAGAAAGGATGGCTCGTTAGTAGACGTAAATGTAATCGCTTTTCCATTTATATTTGATACAAATCAAGTTGGATTATGCGCTATGTATAAAGATATTGCCTATGAAAAAAAATCGAAGCAGGAACTACATTTGCAGAGACTTTATTTTAGCCAGCTTTTAGAGAATTCTCCTGAGGCCATATGCATACTTGACAATGAAGATAGAATTATTGATGTAAATCCTGCATTTGAAAAACTATTTGGATACGCCAAGGAGGAACTTAAAAATTATTATATAAATGATAGAATTGTTCAAAGTGAGGCAATTCAAGAGGCAACAGATATTTCCCAAAGTGTTATGAATGGAAATGTTATGGAATATGAAACTTTTAGGATGAAAAAAGACAAAAGTTTAATTAATGTGCATATACTTGCCCATCCTATATTATTTGAAGATAAACAAATAGGTGTATTTGGAATATATAAGGATATAGCTGAGCGAAAACGCTGGGAGGAAGCATTAAAGGCAAGTGAATATACTTTTCGTACACTATTTGAAAGTTCTTCAGATGCAGTGATTATCTTGGAAAATGGTAAGATAATTGATTGTAATACAGCTACTATTGAATTATTGGGCTATAATTCTAAGATGAACATAATTGGCAAAAGTCCATATGAGCTTTCTCCGGAAAAACAACCTGACGGAAATATATCTAAAAAGAAACAAGATGACATATTAAAAAGAGCTGTCCAAAATGGCAAAATTAAATTTGAGTGGTGGAATCAAAAAATTGATGGCACTTTATTATCCGTTGAGGTCATGATGACAGCTATTTTGCTTAATGGAAAAGAGGTTTTCCACTGCATGTGTAGAGATATCAGTGAGCGAAAACAAATGGAACGGACATTAAAGTATCTAAGTTATCGTGACCAGTTAACCGGGCTATATAACAGAAGATTTTTTCAGGAAGAACTAAACCGAATGGACATACAAGGCAGTTTTCCTTTAACTGTTGTCATGGCAGATGTGAATGGGTTAAAGCTCATTAATGATTCTTTTGGTCATGCTGTAGGAGATGAACTTCTAAAAAAAGCATCTGAAGCTATGAAAAAGGGGTGCCGATCTAAAGATATTATCGCTAGATTGGGTGGTGATGAATTTGTAATTTTAATGCCCCAAACAGATGTATATGAAACAGAACAGGTTGTCAGCCACATTAAGAGTATAGTATCAAAAGAAAAAATAAATTCTGTTTATGTAGATATTTCTTTTGGATATGAAGCTAAAAGAAATAAAAAAGAAAAGATTGAAGAAATCTTAAAAAAAGCAGAAGATAATATGTATAAGAGAAAGCTATTTGAAAGTCCCAGTGTGAAAAGAAAAGCTTTAGATTCCATTATTAAGACTCTTTATGAAAAAAGTAAAATAGAAGAGCGGCATTCTTATAGAGTTTCAGAATTATGTAAAAGTATGGGCAGGGCTCTTGGCTTACCAGAAAGCGAAATTGAAAAACTTAAAATTGTAGGATTGCTTCATGATATAGGAAAAATAGCTGTAGAAGAAAATATACTTAATAAGAAGGAAAAGCTTACCTATGATGAGTGGGAAGAAATAAAGCGTCATCCAGAGATAGGATATAGAATACTCAGTACAGTAGATGGCATGTCAGAAATAGCTCAATATATACTGGCACATCACGAAAAATGGGATGGAAGTGGATATCCTAAATCTTTAAAAAAAGAACAAATACCACTTCAATCAAGAATTATAACTATAGCAGATACCTATGATGCCATGACTAGTGAAAGAAGCTACCGCAGTGCCCTAACAGAAGAAATTGCAATAGAGGAATTGCAAAAAAATTCAGGTATTTACTTTGATCCTCAATTAGTAGGTGTATTTATTGAAAAAGTATTGAACAAGCCTCTGCTAAAGTGGAAAAGTGGCAATGGCTTGGCTACTAATATTTAAAAAAAACTATCATCTAAAAGAAGTATAACTGGGCAGTTTCAAAACTGCCCTTTTTCCTTTCCTTACACTTTTTTACTTTAGATTATTGAATTTGTAGTATTAAAATTTTATTTCATTTTAACAAGTACGTAGAAATCAACTCTGTTAGTCTTAATGGTTTCATCTAATGTATTTTTATTGCCAGATATATTTAAGAATATAAATTTCACCTTTATTTTTTGATTTTCATCAACTAATGTCATTTCTTCAGGAGATAGGGAGTTTTCTCTTGAAAGTGTAGAATGTTTTTTCCCCAGGTTATTTGTAAAATTATTTAAATTCTTAGTGTAAATTTCATTTCCTTTATAATTCATTTTTATAATAGAGGTTTCATAATCATACCAAACAGTCAAATTGGAGTTTGGTGGATTACCGGTGCTGCTTATGCTTGACATATCAAATAGGTAATCATATCCTGATATATTTATGGACTGATGATCTTCTTTTCTTGTAAAATTGAAATATTCTTCATTAGAGCCATAGTTTGGAGAAGTAAAAGAAAATCCAAATACATCCTTCATATGGTCTAAGTTAAAATCCTGTGGGAGATATTTAATTTCTTTAAAACTGTGATTCTTATTAAAGTAGTCAAGTATGCTATTTATTTTAGATTTATCCTCTGTAGAAATATTAGGATTAATTTGTATTTTCCTATCTCTTATCATATTATTTTTTATGAGTATTTTCTCAAATCTATTATTCTGATTCATCTTTGAAATTGAATAACTGCTTAAAGGGCCAAATACAGAAATTAAAGAAACTATAGAAAGGGTAATGGGTATCATTATATTTCTTATTTTTTTAATGAATGATAAATAAATCATTACGAAAAATACCCATATACCTAAAATGGCTACAAAATATCTGTTTTCTGTTACGCCGTAAGCATTTATTCTTATGCTGAGAGAAATAAACATCATTATAATAAGAGGCAGTATAATTTTAGGACAAAATTTTAAAAACCTATTTTGCCAGGAATTCTCATCTTTTATAGGGGTAATAAAAAATAATACCATAGTAACGATAATTGAATACCATAGAACTAAATTTGAAACCATACCAACGGGCCAATGTCTTGTTACTATTATTTTCCCGAAATATATATAAAGTATTATTGTGTATGCTGTTAGTAGGGGCATTACAATATATAAAAGTAGTATCTTGAATAGTTTTGGATAAGATTTTACAGACATTTCTTTATGTTTTGATGGTACTCCAGAGAGAAAGTATGACATTGAGAATATAAAAACTACAAGTAACCAGGTGTAATAGTAAATTTTGCCTGAGATTTTTATTTCAAGTAGTTTATTTATTGTAAACAAAATGGCAGAAAGTCCTAAGTATAATACAATTGAATAAATTATAGTTATAAAAAATGACGTAAAGACAATTATAACATACATTTCAAATTGTTCTTTTTTTAGAAAATAAGGTATAAAAAGAAATCCCATATATAGTGAAAGACTTACAGCAAAGTATCTTGTAATAGAAACCATTTCTGTATTTTTTAAAAATAAAAAATAATATAAAACTAAAAATAACATTCCGCATGCACAGCTTACTACAGAAATTTTACATTTATCTTCCCAGCCCTTTCTTTCTAAAAAGAGCTTTATACAAAGTGATACTGGAATTCCTAGTGCAAGTACTAGAACTATTCTGTTCAAGGTGTTATTTCCAGGATTAATTTCTGATATTATTATGAGTACTAGGGCAACAGAAGCTGAAAATAGTATGGTTAATGGAAATCTCTTAAAGCTAGAATATAGACCAGTTAAAAGGTTTTTAATACAGTTTACAAGTCTCATCAGTAACCTCCTCAATTTATATATTATGGTTAATATTTTACCATAAATAAAATTTAGCATAATTTTATGATATATAGTAAATCTATAACAACTCCAATATTGATAAATAGATAATAATTTTCCTATAAATAATTGATTGTTTAAAAAATATATATAATTTATGATAAAATATTAAAAAAGTATTGTGATAAATATGAAATTAAATTATAATAAATCACATACGAAAATAATATGTTTCATACAATTTAGCATGGTTTTGTGATGATTTGTCATAGGTGAATTAATGTCTGCAAAATTCTGAAAGTGTCTAGATTTAATTATAGAAAGGAGTGGGAAAATGGAGACAAGTCTAAGAGAGTTCTATAAAAATAGTTATCTATATGATAGAGTTCCATATATTCATGAGTTTACACCAAGTGGAAAGGTTGCAGGAGCAATATTTGCAATTTCAACAATTGAAAATGCCATTCCTATTTTACATGGTTCTAGCGGATGTGGGTTTCATTACAGATATGTTTGCAGAAGAAGCTGGAAGCCAGCATATAATCTAAAATGTACGGGTTTAAAGGAAAAAGATATTATAATGGGGGGAAGTGAAAAGTTAAAAGAAGCAATTATTGAAACGGCGAAAAAATATAATCCATCATTAATTGGCATTATTCCAGCATCCTCTGTTGATATGACTGGGGATGATATAGAAGGAGTTATTAGAGAGTTACAGCCTCAAATTGCTTGTAAGCTATTATTTGTTAAATCAAAGAAGATTTCACATGCTGATAAGAGAGGTAATGCAAGAAAAAGTTTTTGTGAAAATAACACTGATAAGAAAAAGATTCATGATGGCAATTTAAAAAGTTGTGGGTTTTCAGAAGCTATGGAGGTAATGGTTGAAAATGTAATGAAACCTCAAGAAGTAGATAATAGGCTTATAAACATATGTGGTTTTTACTGGGGAATTCATGAAGATGCCATGGTAAATGGCATAAAAAAAGAATTGGAGAAGATGGGAATAAAAATAAATGCGTTTATACCAAATTGTTCTGTTGAAGAACTAGAAACAGCACCTAGAGCAGCACTTAATATAATAACAAGCCGTGTTAAATGGGTAATAAAAATGAAAGAATTATATGGAACGGAATTTATGATAGTCAAAAACGAAGATTATGGCTATAGGGGTCTAAATGGAATTGAAGAATTTTATATAGATATAGCTAAGAAAATTGGAGTTTATGAGAGATTAAGTAAGTACTTAAATAAGCGGAAAGTTCATATTCAGGAGAGGCTAGAAAAAAAATTGCTTAAGATGAGTAAATACACTTGTGCTATATATTGTGAAGATTTTAGAGATATATATAAATTAATTTATTTTTATGGCTGCGTATTAAAACTAAAAATAAAATATGTAGTTGTTACAGTTGAACAAAATGGATATATGAGTTTATTTTCTAAAGATACATTGTTTGAGATGGCAAAAGAAAATATACTAGAAGGTTTAAATGAATTAGATTATGAGGTTAATTGGAAAATTAATTTTGATATAGAAAAAATCATTACATTTGAAGAAAATGCAGATTTATGCATAGGGGATACACATATTCAAAATTCTAAACATATTAATCCACCATCATTTATACCATTAGATTTTAATAATTATGAAAAATTTGTACTTCATTATATAGATATGATCAGTAGAACTGTATTTCGTGAGGATGAGAGCTTACTTTTAGATAATTATAATAGTGTGAATGTCAATGAGGAGATAAGTAAAAAAATGTGGGATATTCTCTGGCTGCAGAGAGGGGGAAAATGAGATGAATTGTGATAGTGAGTGTAGATTGTTTGGAGCATACAGAGTAGTTATAAGCATTAAAGATTCTGTAATTTTAATTCATTCAACAGTTGGCTGTAACTGGGGAACATTAGCATTTCATATTTCATCAAAAATAAGTGATATAAGACAGACATCTACAGTTATTTATGAAGAAGAGATAGTAAATGGAGGAGAAAAAATTTTAGAAGAAGCTTTAGAAAATATAGTTAAACTCTATGAGGCTGAAGTTATATATGTAATAACGGGATGCATACCTGAAATACTAAATGATGATGCTCTAAATGTCATTAATAGGTTTAAACAGAAGAACAATTTAGAAAATATTTTTTTGTTAAATGAACCAGGTTTCAATGATGCAGGTATAAGGGGTATGAAAAGTGCATTTAAGTTATTAATAGATGAAATGATGCCAGGAGAAATAATTAAAAATTCAATTAATTTAATAGGCTTTTTCTCTGATGATTACAAAGTTGATTCGGATTTAATTAATATAGAGAATATGCTGGAAGATTTCATATATATAAATTCCGTTTTTCCCTATGATAGCTATGAGAATATTATGAAAGTACCATCAGCTGTGGTAAATGTTGTATTAGATGGGTTCCAGTTTGTTGGAGAAATGTTAAAAGAAAAATTTGGAACCCCATATATAACTGTCAGTTATCCATATGGAGTAACAGGTAGTAGAATTTTTGTAAATAAAATACTGGCAGCATTATCAATTGAAGTCCATGAAAATTTTGATGAAAAGGAAAGTTTATCATTAGAATTATTAAATGAACTTCACTCATTTATAGATACTTTTATGGGTATGCCAGTAGCTGTTTTAGGAGATAAGGCAAGAATATATGGACTAAAAAAATTTTTAGAAGTTGAACTTGGAATGGTTGTAGATGTATTAATTGATACTGAACAAAAAAAAGACAGGGAGGAGATAAGAGATGAAGTTGTTAGCTCCAATTCAGTAATGATTTTTGGATCGTCTTTTGAGAGAGGATTAGCTAATGAACTGGATATTCCTTTTCTGCAGTATACATATCCAGTGTTTGATAAGATTAGTATTAGCAAAAGTGGTTATGCTGGGGTTGAAGGAATGTCATTTTTGGTTGAGGACATATTGAATTTGGCTTATTTTTATAGACTCAGTTCAATATGCACATAAAATTGGATTGGAGGGGAGAAGTCATGGATATAAATGTAAATCCCAAAAAAAATATAATTGAAAAGTCTCAAAACTATAAGTTAGTTATTATGGGAAAAGTGGCAGCTTTAGCCGTATTAATATTGCTTGTACTAAGTAGTTTTATAGTTGACCTGTCAACTGGCCCTGCAATGGTAAATATTTTCGATGTGATTACTTCACTAATAAATCCTGAGTCATTAAGCAAAAAAGTAAATATAATCGTTAGAGTAATGAGATTACCTGTAGCAACTATGGCACTATTAGTTGGTGCAGGATTAGCAATTGCAGGTATGGAAATGCAGACTATACTTAATAATAATCTTGCTAGTCCGTATACACTGGGAATATCTTCGGCAGCATCTTTTGGAGCCTCAATATCTTTGATTTTTGGATATGTATTTTTACCCCAATATATGAATAATTATGCCACTCCTATATTTGCCTTTGCTTTTTCATTAATATCATCCTTCTTTATTTATACTATTGGAAAGATAAAAAAGGATAGAGGAACAATAATTTTAGCTGGCATTGCAATAAGTTTTATGTTTACAGCCTTAAATTCTATTCTTACATATTTTGTGCCAGATGAAATTTTAAGAGGTATAACTAACTGGTCACAAGGGTGTATCTTAGGGGCTACATGGCAGCAGGATGCAATAGTATTTGTAGTACTTGTAATAGTGACACCAATTCTCTTTAGAGAATCATGGAAGCTGACATCATTATGTATGGGGGAAAGTACTGCAACAGCTTTAGGGATTGATGTAGAAAAATTAAGAACAAAGGTTTTAATATTATCTTCATTAATAACGTCCATTGCAGTTTGCTTTGTTGGAACCATAGGTTTTGTTGGATTGGTTGCACCCTATGTAGCTAAGTCTTTAGTAGGAGAAGAGCAAAGGTTTTTTATTCCGGCATCTATGTTAACTGGAGCATTTATGTTATCAGTTTCATCTGTGCTAAGCAAGGTTGCCATATCAGGGGTACAGATTCCATTAGGAATAGTTACTTCAATTATAGGTATTCCATTTTTATTGGTACTTATTTTAAAGCAAGGAAGGTGAGAAGAGTATGAGTCTTGAAATACAGAATATTAATTATAAACATTCTTCTAAATTTTCTCTAAATAATATTAGTTTGACTTTTCATAATAATATAACTGCCATTATTGGGCCAAATGGTTCAGGAAAGTCTACACTAGTTAAGTGTATTTTAAATATATATAAGTGTGATGGTGAAATGTATTACCAAGGTGAAAGTATTAAAAAACAGAAAAAAGAATTTATTAAGCAAAAGGTGGGTTACTTGCCCCAAACAACACAAAATGATGCTTCGATTACTGTTTTTGAAGCTGTACTTTTAGGACTAATAAATACACTAAATCTTAAAGTTAGTAAAAAACAGGAACAAAAGGTAAATGATATTTTAGATGCTTTTGAATTGCAGCACTTAGCAAAAAGTAAAATTAATGAATTAAGTGGCGGTCAGCTTCAAATGGTGTCATTAGCTCAATCAATAATTAAAGAACCAGAAATTCTCATATTAGATGAGCCATTAAATAATCTAGATATACATCGTCAATTTTCACTACTGAATACAGTATCAAATTTGGCATATGAGAAAAAAATGATTGTAATAATTGTAATGCACGACATAAATCTCACATCAAGATATGCTGATAACATTGTTATCATGAAAGATGGTAATATTTATTCTCACGGAACACCTAAGGAAGTCTTAACAAAAAGAATGATAAGGGAAATATATAAAATTGATAGTGAAATATATGTAAATAAACAAGGTAAACAAGTTATTGAATTTGTTGACATTGCTGCCGAAGCCCCAAAATATGAAATAGTATCTCAAATTTAATTAATTATGTGCTTGGGAGGAATTAAAATGAAAAACAAAAAGTTAGGAATTAGAATTATTGGCTTACTATTGACAGCTGCACTTATCTTTGTATTTTCTGGATGTAGTTCTAATAATTCAACATCTTCAAATTCATCCTCAAATGCTTCAAAAACCAAGGTTTTTACAGATATGGTTGGCAGGAAAGTGACACTATCTACTAATGTTAAACGTATTGTACTTGTGAGAACAATGGATATATATATGCTCTCTTCAATTTTAGGTAAAGAACTAGATACAAAATTAGTGGCTGTAGGTGAAAGTTTTAAGAGTACTGATATTGATGGATATAATATGTTTTCAAAGGTATACAAGAATCTTGATAAAATGACTGCCCTTGGCAGCGTATATGATGATGCAATAAATGTTGAATCTGTTGTGAATTTAAATCCGGATATAATCATTGTTGACAAACAGTTCTACAATAAAAATTGCATACAGAAAATGATTTCTACAGGATTACCTGTTGTCATTATGGATAATAATTCTGATCCTTTTTATGGACCTGGAAAGAGTATAAAAATGGTAGGAGAAATGCTGGGTAAAGAATCAAAAGTTGATGAAATGGTGGAGTATGCTAACCAAAAAACTGATGCTGTGCTGCAAAGAGTTCAAAAAGTTATTTCAAGTGGAATAAAAAAGCCTGTATTATATTGGGAGTGTGGCAATGTAGCTCCAGACAAGATTGGTCAGACAGATGGTGATGTGAAAACCAGTTGGGGTTATGTTTGGGACAAGCTTGGCGCAGATAGTATTAGTATTGGTGTCACAGGTCAGCCATTAAATGCTGAAAAGGTACTTGCCTCAAATCCTGATATTATTATCATAGGTGGAGCTAACTGGAATCCAACTGATAATATTATGCGTCTTGGATTTTTTGCAACTGAGCAAAGTGCTAATGAGCATTTAGGCCTTTACACCAAAAGAGCAGGATGGTCTGATTTAAATGCAATTAAAAATGGAAGGCTTTACGCACTTCATTACAATCTTTATGGCCGTCCTTATGGTTTTGCTGGCGTTGAGGAAATGGCAAAGATGTTATATCCTACACAATTTAGCGATTTAGACCCTGATAAAGATATTCAAGAATTTTTCAGCAAATACATGGAAATGCCATATTCAGGTATACAGTGGGCTCAATGGAATAAATAATAAGTTAATATGAATGGGAGGGATTAAAGTGAAAATAAAAAAGATGATGTTAGGCCTATTACTTATTGTAACGATTATAGTATCATTAGCAGGATGTGGTACAACGGCAGTAAAAAATGAAACATCAAAGGATACAGCTAAAACAAAAACATATACTGATATGGCAGGCAGAAAAGTTACTTTGTCAACTAATATCAAGAAAATTGTATTAGTAAGATCTATGGATGTATATTATATGTCTGCAATTTTAGGACAAGAGTTTGATAAAAAAGTAGTTGCTTTGGGACTAAATTTTAAAGATAGCGATATAGACGGATATAAAAAATATTCAGAAGTATTTAATATGGATAAGATTAAAAGTTTAGGAAGTATATATGATGATGCTATTAGTTTAGAATCCGTTGTAAATTTAGATCCTGATCTTATTATTGTTGACACACAATTTAAATCTAAGTCATGTGTCAATAAAATGATAGAAGCTGGACTTCCAGTTGTATTTACAGATATGAATTCGGATCCATTTCATGGTGTTCAAAAGAGTATGTTAATGCTTGGAGAAATGCTTGGAAAACAAGATAAGGTTAAGAAGATGGTTGAAGATGCAAATAAGAAGACTGATTCTGTATTGGCTAGAGTTGATAAACTACTTAAAGCAGGTACTAAAAGACCAACATTATATTTTGAATGTGGTAATGTAACACCAACGGAGATTGGAGGAACTAGAGGGGATACAACAGATGGCTGGGGATATTTATGGAATAGGTTAGGTGCTGATAATATAGGTGTTGGACAAGGATCGAATCCAGTGAACCCTGAAAAAGTATTGACTGCCAATCCAGATGTAATAGTGATAGGTGGGGCTAACTGGGATCAAACTGCTAATATTATGCGTATGGGATATTGTGTAACCAAAGAGCAGGCAAGTGAACATCTAGATGAATATGTTCAAAAGAGAGCAGGATGGTCTGATTTGTCAGCAATAAAAAATGGAAGATTATATGCAGTACATTTTAACTATACTGTTTATCCATATAATTTCTGTGGAGTTGAGGCAATGGCAAAATTCTTATTTCCAAGTGAATTTAAGGACTTAGATCCTGAAAAAGATAGAAAAGAATTTTTTGATAAATATATGCCGGTTAAGTATTCAGGCTTATTTTCAGCAGATTGGAAATAAGGTTTATGGTAAGAATTCAAAAAGGAGGAACTTCACATGAAAGCTAACAAAAAAATTAAATTTAAATCTGTATTGACGCTTATAATAACAATTTTAATAATTTTTATTACAGGATGTACAAATACAGTCCAAAATGAATCAAACACAACATCAAGTAGTACCAAGTATGCAACTTATAAAGATTTGGCGGGAAGAACTGTAAAAATTTCAACAAATATAAAAAGAATTGTTCTACTTCGCAGCAGAGATATTTATGAGTTATCATCAATCTTAGGAGATGAAACACAAGAAAAAATAGTAGGTTGGGGACCAGATTTGAAAAAGAAAGATAATGATGGTTATAATAAGTTCATTAAGGCTTTTCCTAAGCTTAAAAATATTGCAGATACAGGAGATGTTCAAAGTGATGCTGTAAATATTGAAAAAATTATGAGTTTAGAACCAGATTTGATTGTTGCTGATCAATATATGTTAAGCAGTTTTCAAAGTGTAAAAAAGCTTATTGGAACAGGTTTACCCGTTGTTTGCATTGATGAGTCCACGGATCCGTTAGCAACACCACAAAAAGGTATTAGATTACTTGGTAAGATACTAGGAAAGGAAAGTCGTGCAAATGAAATTGCTGACTATGCTGATAAACAAGTAAGTATAGTGTATAAAAAAATAGCTTCAATTAATGGTACAGAACCAAGTGTTTATTTGGAATGTGGTGATGGAGGTCCAGGCACATTTTCAGTTACTTATGCAGGAGCCAATGATCAGTCATGGGGTACAGTTTTGAGTAAGCTTAAAGTTAAAAATATAGCAGATGGAGTAGTCACAGGTATGAATACAATTAATCCAGAACAAGTAATTTCCAAAAATCCTGATATCATTGTAATAACAGGTCAGAACTGGACGCCAACTCCAGATTCAATGCACTTGGGGTTTTATGCTAATAAATCAGATTCAATAAAACTATTGCAAGCATATACAACTCGTTCAGGATGGAGTGACTTATCTGCGGTTAAAAATGGACGTGTATATAGTGTATTTCACAATCTAAGTATGCATGTTTTTGACTTTTATGGTCTACAAGTCTTAGCAAAGGATTTTTATCCTAATGAATTTAAAGATTTGAATCCAGATAAAAATATGAGCAATTTCTTTGAAAAGTTTATGCCAATATCCTATTCAGGTATATTTTCAGTAGAGCTTGGGAAATAAAAAAATTACTTATTTATTTTTAGACAGTGTATCTTTATGCAAAATGAATAGGGCTTTGTCAAGTGATTCTTAGGTTCAGATGGAGTTTGATTATAAGGATGACTCTTTTCATCTGAACCTTTTAGAAAACAAAGTGTATTTTCTATCACAGAAGTAGAATACGCCATATTAGAGCCAGATGGCAATTTAAGTGAATTAAACTTAAGCGAAGAGTGGCTAATCAACTTAAACAGCATATGTACTAATATACTCATATGCTGTATAGTTGTGATGCCTAAAATATTAATATCACTCACTATTGAAACGAGAATGAGTAATATTAAACGAAGGTTATGCATCTGTTAGTTAACTTAACTAAATTGACGGTTGTTACTTACAATTTTTAAATTTATAATAAACTAGAAAAGGTAGTAAGCTTAATAAATTCTATTATCGGAGGAACTTGAATGAAAGATATAGATAAGGGATGTAAACGTAACAGCCAATTTAAATTGTGTGATCTGAAGCTAAAATTAGTACTAGAAGGAATAATTATAGGTATTCTAACTGGATTTATAATAGTATTGTTTAGATTGGCTATAGAAAAACTTGGAAATGAAGTTATTAAAATTTATAAGATATTTTTATTAAGATTATGGTTATTACCTCTATGGGTAGTATTCCTAATAGGTATAGGTTACATATTAGGAATTATGATTAAAAAAGAACCCATGATAAGTGGAAGTGGTATTCCTCAAGTTGAAGGTGTTATTTTGAAAAAGCTTGAAATGACTTGGTATAGGGTTATTTTAGGAAAACTTATTGGAGGAATCACTGCTATTGGATTAGGATTTTCACTTGGAAGGGAGGGCCCTTCTGTACAGCTTGGTGCTGCTGTTGGACAAGGGATCAGCAAACTTCTCAAAAGAACGAAAGTAGAAGAAAAATATTTAATTACAAGTGGGGCTAGCGCAGGACTTGCAGCTGCATTTAATGCGCCACTTGCAGGTACAATTTTTTCACTTGAAGAGGTTCATAAAAATTTTTCACCTATGGTTTTGGTGTCAGCAATTTCATCGGCACTTTCTGCTGACTTTATAACCAGCCAATTCTTTGGGTTGAAGCCGGTTTTCAACTTCAGCTATATACATCCTATACCGTTAAAATACTATTTATACATTGTTATATTTGGAATTATAATTGGTTTTGGAGGTGTACTTTTTAACATAATGCTTTTAAAAACGCAGAAATTATATTCTAAACAAAAATTTATTCCTAAGGAATTTAATCCTGCTATTCCTCTTTTGATATCTGTGATATTGGGGTTGTTTTTACCTGAAATACTAGGTGGTGGAAATAATCTTATAATGGCATTAACATTAAAACATTTTTCATTAATACTTATTTTTATTTTTCTTATTTTAAAGTTTGTATTTACTATGATATGTTATGGTTCCGGAGCACCTGGAGGAATTTTCTTACCACTTCTAACTATAGGTGCATTGATTGGATATGATTATGGAAGCTTATTTATAAGTATTCTGCATTTAGATAGTTTCTATATGAATAATTTTATAATCATGGGCATGGCTGGGTATTTTACAGCTGTGGTTAAATCACCAATTACAGGAATTGTACTTATTACTGAGATGACAGGCTCTTTTAATCATTTACTTTCAATTAGTATTGTGGCTATAATTGCATATCTGGTAGCAGATAAACTTGGCTCAAAACCTATATATGAATCACTACTTAAAAATTATCTCAAAGGACATCCTAACAAGATAAAACAACCTATAAAATGAAAAAGGTAATATTGTATTTTTACAGGACCGAATAAAGCTCTAGCAGTATTCTCAATAAACATAGTATGACAATGAAGAGGCCAAATTCCCGGATTATTTGCTCTAGAGAGCACATCTAATCAAATATATTCCATCTAAAAATGATATGCAAAAAAGGAATAGGCTTGCTGTTATTGCGGCAGATGTGCTAAAAAAAGCAGGTGCTAATAAAATTATTAGCTTTAAATGATAGAAGTGCAATGGTATCGTTGAGATAAATACTATTATTTATCCCAATATTAAATCCCTCATCAACACTCCTATAATTTTACATTTTGTTTATTGATCAGATTAGAAATACTCCAGGTTTATTTCTTATAAATTAATACTTAGTTTTTTTATTTCAATGAAGTCTACATTGCAGCCTTAAAGATATCCATTATATCTTCGAAAGTTGCTCTCCTTGGGTTTGTAAGGGAACAAATATCCTTTTCAGCATTTTTGGACATTGACTCTAAATCATCTTTGTCAACTCCAATAGAATTTAGATGAGTTGGAATATCAATATTTTTACATAGGTTCTGAATGCTATGCTTAATTTTACTAACCGCATCTAGTTTGTCAGTTGTTCTTATTCCTATAGCTTCACTAATTTTAAAAATTCTTTCCGCTGGTATTGATACTGCATTAAACTCTAATACATGAGGTAGTAAAATTGCATTACAAGTTCCATGAATTTGCTGATAACGTCCACCTAATTGGTGAGACATAGAATGAACATATCCCAAGCCCGCATTATTAAAAACCATCCCAGCCATGGCATTAGCAAACATCATTTTCTCTCTGGCTTCCATATCATTACCATTTTCATATGCTCTTTTTAGATACCCAAAAACTAACTTTAAAGCATTAATTGCCAGAGCATCTGTGATAGGTGAGGCTTCGGTAGAAACGAAGCCCTCTATTGAATGAGCTAAAACATCCATACCAGAGCTAGAAGTTACCTCTGGGGGCATGGTTGTCATAAACATAGGCTCATTTACAGAGATTATGGGCATCATTTTGGGATCTCCTATAGTCATCTTTAATTTTCTACTTTCATCTGTTATAATTACAAAATTGGATATTTCAGATCCTGAACCAGAAGTAGTATTTATTGATATAACTGGTAAAGCTGGCTTTGTCATTTTTTTATATCCTTCATAATCTGCAATAGATCCACCATTGGTTGCTACAACAGCTATACCTTTGGCACAATCATGATTGGTACCGCCTCCAATGGATATTATAAAGTGATAATCTCTTTTTAATATGTTTAATCCTTTTTTAAAATAGGTAAGACCATCTTCTATAAATGAAACTGTACAATTGGGGTGTAGAATGCCATCAAATATATCATAAGAAATAAATAAACTTTTCAATATTGTTTCAACCATTTCAACATAGCCAAGACTTATTATATTCTTGTCTGTAACAATTAAGGCTTTACTTAACTTATATGGCATTAATTCTGTTGGCAGATCTTTAATAGAACCTACACCAATAAGATTTATTGCAGGTGAACGAAAATCATGAGTGTTCTCCAATATAATCCCTCCAGATCATAAATGTGTATTAAATTTATTCTTCCTATTTAGCAGACTAACTATGTATATAAAGTATAAATTATACACTTTTGTTTTCAATAGTTAACTAGGACGTGTCTGAAAACTTAAAATTGCATAAAAGTCAAGTTGTTGGTAAAATAAGAAAAAACTTGGAGATTGATATTATGGCACAAAAGCATTATGAAATGTAAGATGAACAATGAATTTGGATTAAAGATTTATTCCCGGTAGCTAAAATAGGACGCCCTCCTACACTTTAAATAGCTACTTACAGAGGTCATTGTTACAAAAACCAGGCTTTTTGTATTGAATTTAAAACAGAATATATTAAAAATTATAAGTAAAAATTGTTTTTTGGTAGTTACAAATCCTCTTATCAGTTTATTTTTATGTAATTTAAAAATCTCCTTGTGTTATATCTCAAAATGGATCAAACCCTATAATTTTCCTAAATCAAAAATCAGGTAATAAACGAGTTGATTTTCCCATATAAATAGTTAAATAAATTGGAATAGCAAAAAGGAGATGTTAAAATTGCTTACGAAAGAAAATAAGAGGACTTTCTTTTATCTAATCATTTTTTGCTTGTTTATAGTACAAAGCATAATTCCTTCAAAAGTATTTGCAGATGATAATTCAAATGTCATAAATACAGATTCCATTAGAGCTAAAGTTATACAAATAGTATCTACTAAGAAAGAGAATGTTAATGCAGGTGACAAAAATATTGTTGTTGAAGACCAGACATTAAAAATACAAATTTTAAGTGGAAAACATGAGGGTGAAAATGTTATTATAAAAAATACTGTAGATCCATCTAAGCAAGGAAATTTGGTTTTTAATAAAGGAGATCAGGTATTTCTATCTATAAGTGAGGATAGTAATGGTAATATAACTTCATCTAATATTTATCAAGTTGCAAGAGATAAACCACTAGCTTATTTACTTATATTTTTTATACTTTCTATGATATTAATTGGAGGAGGCAAAGGATTCAAATCTATAATAACACTAGCATTTACTTGTTTTATGGTAATAAAAGTGTTTCTGAATCTAATTTTACAAGGATATAATCCTATTATTATTTCAATATTTGTGTGTATTTCCATAACTATTATATCTTTGGTTATCGTGGGAGGAATAAATCGTAAAACACTTTCAGCTATTATTGGGACAAGTAGTGGAGTAGTCATATCCGGAATTATATCATTTATATTAGTCAATACAGCAAAAGTTTCCGGAGTGGGTACTGAAGAAGCTCAGCTGCTAATGGATGCTCCACTTAAACATGTACTTGATTTTAAGGCCATTCTATTTGCAGCTATACTCATAGGAGCTCTTGGAGCTGTAATGGATGTAAGTATATCCATAGCATCAACTATGAATGAAATAAAACAGGCAAATCCAAGAATTAGTACAGGAAAACTTATGAAAGCTGGAATGACTGTAGGCAGAGATATGATGGGAACTATGGCTAATACTTTAATTCTTGCATATATTAGTGGTTCTATATGTCTGGTGCTAGGCTATTTAGCCAATAACAGTAATTTTTTAGATATAGTAAATCAGGACATGATTGCCTGTGAAATTATTAAAACATTGGCTGGAAGTATAGGATTGGTTTTTACAATTCCAATAACAGTTATTGTGTGTTGCATTTTAGGTGATTGAGATGAAATAAATTTCATATTAAATAAATCTCCCTATAATTGAAACAAGTAGGTACTGTTTCTACTATAAAAATTCTAAATAAACTTAAACAAACATCATCATGTTTGTTTTTTTTATGGATAAATATATTGACTTCCAGGTTTCTGATTAGGTTCAATTTTTTCAACTATTATCAAAGGCATTTCTTCAGCTTTATTTGAATCTGATCCTTTGAACATAGTCGTATCTATTTTACCTTCAATTTTAACCCACTCCGATTTATCTAGGGCTTCAGCACCATCGTATTGTGCCATAATTCCTACAACTTGAGCATCTACAGCGCAGCATGTCATCATCATCCTTGCAATCACAAATTGATTTTTGTCAAAACTTTTATCCTTGAATACAAAGCCTGTAATTTCTACTTTTTTACCTTTATAGTAATTAAGATTTGAAGAAATATCATCTAAAAGTTTATAATATGTGGGATCCTCAAAAACAGCTACTCCATTTTCTATATAATTTTTTCTCTGAGCCACTAGAGACTCCTGAAAGCTATCAGTAGAATTAGCATTTGTATTATTTGATATATTCGCGGTAGTATTGTTAGTACTACTTAATGTGACACCTTTATCGCTAGCAATGCTTGGAGCAAATCCTTTTGCGGTAAATCCTAAGATAATCGGTATAAAGAATAGAATGTATCCTATTTTAAGTTTATTGTTTCGGCTTATCTCAAATATTCTTTTAAATTGCCCAAACATCAGTATTATCAATCCACAAATTGATGCCATGGTGTATTTTACCATTCTTGGATGCAAAAAAGAATTTATTTTCCCAGTTTTGATCAAGTATGAAAAATATATGGTGAAACCTGCTAAAATAAGAAACCAGACAAACTGACTTTTGTTAAATCTTTTCATTTATATACCCCCAAGCATTGCCAATATATTTATTGAAGTTCCCACAATAAGACATAAGAAGAATATGTATATAATGAGCCTTACTACAAATCCTTTTTTAAACGTTCCACTCAGCATCAAAGTATTTTTAAGATCAATCATAGGTCCCATAATTAAAAATGCCACTAAAGATCCAATAGCAAATTGGCCTAGAAAAGATTTTGCAATGAAGGCATCTGCCGAAGAACAGATTGATATAAAAAATGCCAGGATTATCATTACTACTACTGAGAGTATTTGGTTTTCTCCGAAAGACGTTAAGAAATTCCTTGGTACCACAGTTTGAAATGTTGCCGATAAAAATGCCCCTACAATTAGATATTTACCTATATTGTATAATTCTGTATTAGCCTGATTTAGAATAATTACCAGCTTATTCTTGTTTTTTTGATGATTATATCTGCTTCCACATCCGCAGTAGCATTCATTATTTAGTTCGATATCTTCTGTTAAAATGACATTCTCATTTTTGAATACAATGCCTATCATAATACCAGCCATAATCGCGCAAATTAATCCATATCCTGCTCTGATAAGCACTACTGAGGGTTTGTTATAAAAAGCATAGTAGGTTGAAAGTAGTACAATAGGATTGATTATAGGAGCTGCAAGCATAAAGGTAACTGCAATACTTACCGGTACTCCTTTCTTTATCAATCGTTTTACTATTGGTACTATTGCACACTCGCACACCGGAAAGATAAGCCCCATAAGTGAAGCAAGTATAAGGCCAATGAATATATTTTTAGGAATCCATCTTGCAATCATATCTTCGGAAACTAAAACTTGAATTATAGATGAGATAAAAGCTCCAAGCATTATAAAGGGTATTGCTTCAAGTAATATGCTAATGAATATAGTTGAAAAATTTTGAAGACTGGACCTTGGAATTCTAAAATATTGTACTATTCCGATATCATGTATTAGTGCTATCATAAATAGAATTAGAATTATAAAAATTAATACATTTGTAACTCTATCTTCCATTGGTAATATTTTTAACATTTTCAGTACCTCTCTTTAGCTGGATAACTGATTTCTCAAGTATAGACCTACTTTTTTCATAAAACCTTTATATAAAATGTTTTTTTCATTTAATACTGCACTTAGATCTGTTATATTCGAAACAGGCATTATAAAAGCATCCGTGTTGAATTTTTCTAATTGTTTTAATATACTATTGAGTTTTTCTTCCGAAATACTTTTTGTGTTATTAAGAATAATGAGGTTGCTGTTATAAATAGAGTCCAAGATAAGAGTACCCATGTTATTTAGAAACAGTTCGTATGTAATACTATCTATAATATTGTAAATACTTAATAGCTTGCACAATTTTGATATTTCGCTTTTATCAAGCAAGTGAAGCAGCTCGTTAATATTTCTACTCCCGTTATGCTCTATTATTATTCTGTGTGGATTGTAAAGGTTAATAGCATATCTTAGATATTCACTTTTAAGTGGTTTAAGTGCTTCATATTTCTTAGTAATAACTTCAGAGCCTTCTTTTATATCCACTCTAATGTTTTTTTCACCCTGTTCGCATTGTATTATCAGGACTTTTTCTTTTTCTATAAGAGTATTTTCTAATAGAGCATTTATAAAAATAGTCTTTCCGGCCCCCAAAAATCCTGCTACTATTTCAATATTTGATCTAAATATCATACAATCACCTCACTGTTATATGGAAAAAAGACTCATTAGTTCATCTTTTTTTAAATCACTTCCTATAACGCATATACGACCTGTATAATCAGGGGATGTATCCTTTACTTGAAATTCTTCTGGTACATAATCAAATTGTACCCATTTATTATCACTTACCTGAACTATTCCTTTGGCTCTTAAAACCGTACCATATTGCTCAGAATCTTCTAATCTTGAGAATATATTTTTTAAAATCACTTCACTAAATATCTTAGGAGTTTCAACACCCCATGTATTGAATATTTGGTCAGCATGATGATTTTTCGCAATTCTAAAATTTAAGTTCCGTGCTGGTTTTTTTAGAAGATTTACTTTTTCATTTATATCGAATTTAGCATCATTTTCTGCAACCTCTACTATCGTGTTAGCATTTAATCTATCCCAAGGAGTTGTGATGATATTTGCATTTTGATTTAAATTACGTATTGCAGCAGTAATCTTTTCCAATCTGTCCATAGCTATCTTTTGAGTCCTGCTTAAAATTATTGTCTTTGCATTTATTATCTGATTTCTATAAAACTCACCAAAATTAGTAATATACATTTCATATTTTAAAACGTCAACCAATGTAATTATCATGTTCAATTTTACACTACTTCTCATGTCCTCGCTGTTAATACTATTTAAAATTTCAGAAAGCTTTCCCACACCTGAAGGCTCTATGATAATCCTCTCAGGCCTATACTTTTCAATTACTTCCTTTATAGCTTTCTTAAAATCGCCAGATATTGAACAGCAGATACAACCTGCATTGATTTCTTTTACTTCAATGTTTGTTCTCTTTAGTATACTTCCATCAATACCAACTTCACCGAATTCATTTTCAATAATAACAATATTGTCGCTATGTAACTTTTCATTGATAAGCTTTTTTATAAGCATTGTCTTACCTGCTCCTAGAAATCCTGAAAAGATATCTATCATCGTTTTCACATTACCACCCCTCTCCTAATATGAAATTCTAAATGAATTTTTCATAAAAGTAAATACAAATCATTAGCATTTAATTTACAAAATTTTCAACATAAAATTCCATATGGAATCCTGGGTAGATAAAATCTTAAATTCTGTTAACAATAAAAATTTAATTGTAGTGAATGCTTCAAATGGTTCAACTCCAATTAAAAACATCGACAGTAATGAGTTGAAAGAGCATGGTCAGTATGATCCTCACCTATGGATTAGTTTAAAAGGTGCTGAAAATGAATCTAAAAACATAAAAAATGCTTTAATCAAAGCTGATCCTTCAAATAAAGCATTTTATGAAAATAATTATACTAACTTTTCAAAACAACTTAATGCTCTTTACAATGAATACAATAAAAAATTCCAGACAGTTAAAAATAAGAACTTTGTAACAGGGCATGCTGCGTTTGCATATCTTTGTAGAGATTATGGCTTAAACCAAAATAGTGTGGAGGATGTATTTGCTGAGGGAGAACCTTCTCCCCAAAGATTAGCAAAGTTAGTGAATTACTGTAAGCAATATAAGATAAAAACTGTATTTGTTGAAGATATGGTAAGTCCTAAAGTATCTAATACTCTTGCCAAAGAGGTAGGTGCTAAGGTGGAAAAAATATACACAGTTGAAAGTAAAGAAGATAATAAAGATTATATTCAAAGTATGAAAAGTAACTTAGATATGATCTACAACAGCCTAAAATAACCTGATAATTTTTGTATTAACTCTAGAATTGACATTAATGTACAACATGTCTTCATTCGTATTAGTTTATAGGGGTAATGGTATATAGCCATCCCCCTTATATAGGATAAAGAATTGTAGGTGTAACTGATATTAAGCTTGACCGGTAAACGTTAGATACAAAAGCACTGCATTTAGTACTATTATTATAGTAGCTATTACAACACCCAAAAACCTTACAGAACCTTTATTAGCTAATGTACCCATCAAGTCTTTTCGTTTAGCTATAGTTAACATTTGGATAATCGGGAATGGAAGAATGAAGCTAAGTGCTACTTGGCTTAAAACGAGAGCATACATTGGATTAATTCCAACTGCAATGATAACTAAGGCCGGCAGCATGGTTATAAGCCTTCTAATATTTATCGGTATACTTAAGTTAACAAAGCCCTTCATAATTGTCTGTCCTGCTAGGGTTCCAACAGCAGAAGATGACAATCCTGATGCAAGCAGTGCTATTCCAAATACACCACTAGATAGGGAACCTAGCAAGGGTTGTAATGACTTATGTGCCTGTTCTATTGTATCAACTGTTATCCCATTTTTGTAAAATACGGCAGCAGATACTACAACCATTGCCGTATTAACAATAAAAGCAATATTCATAGCAATGGCAACATCAATTTTTTCCATCTTTAAATGTTTTAATTTTCCCTCATCAGATAAATCTGTGCTTCTATATTGAACTAAATGTGAGTGTAAGTATATAACATGTGGCATAACTGTTGCTCCAAGCATACCTACTGCTATTAATACGGCCTCACCATTAGGTAGCATAGGAACTATTGTATGAATTCCCACTTGAGCCCAATTAGGTTTTGCAAGAAATAATTCTATTGTATAGGCAACACTGATTACTGCCACAAGTACTGATATTATGATTTCAATAGTTTTTTGACCATACTTTTCCATATAGCAGATTACAAATGTTATTAATCCTGTAAGAAGCCCTGCGTATATCATGGGTATTCTAAATAATAAATATAATCCTAATGTACCGCCAAGAAACTCAGCTAAATCTGTTGCCATAGCTCCTAACTCTGCAATGATCCAAAATATCCAGTTTGTAGGTCTTGAAAATACTTGAGCACACATTTCAGGGAGGTTATGACCTGTAGCTATTCCTAACTTAGCAGACATGATTTGTAAAAATATAGCCATCAAATTACTACATAAGATAACCCAAATGAGAGTATAATTAAATTTTGCCCCTCCACTAATATTGGTAGCGAAGTTTCCAGGATCTACATATGCAACACTAACAACAAAAGCTGGTCCTAAAAACTTCAGTAATTGTCTTATGCTAATTTTCTTTTCTATTTCTTCATTATTAAATTCTGTTTTTATATTGATATGTTTTGGTGGATTTAAACTTACATCAATTAAAGTTTTTTCATTCTGCATTGAAAATATCACCTTTCTCCTCCGTATATATAATATGTTGTACACGGATAAAATAATTATTTAAAGTTAACCTTTTTAGTCTAGGTTAACTTTATTTTTACAGTATAAATTATGCATTTAGTTATAAAATGGTTACTTTAAAAGTAATTTTTTATTTCATGATGCATATAATTTATTAGGTATACTATAAGCTGAGGTAGGTGATGATATTGAATAATAATTATTTCTACACTTTTAGTGAATATATGAAAAATGAAGAAAGTTCACTTAGTGCTTCTATGCAGGACTATCTTGAAATGATATATAGATTATCAGCAAGCACAGGTTTCACAAGAATTCATGAACTCTCAGCTGCACTTAATGTACAGCCACCCTCAGCCACCAAAATGGTACAAAAACTAGCTGAACTAAACCTTTTAAAATATGAAAGATATGGAATTCTAAAACTTGAAAAGGATGGAAAACGTCTTGGAAAAGCATTGTTGAAACGACATAACATTATTGAAGAATTTTTAAATATATTAGGGGTACCTGAATCAGAAATTTTAACAGAAACTGAGAAAATCGAGCATACTATAAGTAAGAAAACAGCAAAGTGTTTTGAAAATTTTATAAAATTTAGTAAAGATAACCCTGATATAACAGCCAAGTTTAAAAATCATATTAAATCTAAAAAGTAATTCTATGTTTTCTTATATATAGAAAACATAGCTCTCATGTATCGTTCCGGACAAACTAATGATAAAAATTTAACTTTAAAATCAAGGAATATTTTTCAATTATATCTCTTCAATTAAAAATAATAATTACCCTAAAAACTTGTAAGTTATTGCTTTAGTCTTTATATTTGTGTATACTTAAATTAAATTTAATATTCTAGATTATAGGTGACTAAAATATAACTTATTTTAGTCTAAAAGGGAAGTTGGGTGAAATTCCCACGCGGTCCCGCCGCTGTAATAGAAGAGTCCTTATATAATACCACTGGTAAGACTGGGAAGGTTGTAAGGACAATGAGGCTTAAGTCAGAATACCTGCCTATAATACTACACCAACAACTCTACGGAAGATAGGGAGGTGACTGAAATATTTTTATTGACTATAGTTATATTTAAGCCTCTTAATCGTTTAGTTTAAGAGGTTTTTATAGTTCTCAAAGTTAGGTGGGTATTAGTTTAAGTATCAATAGAATATTAACTTTTTATAAGATATTATTTAAAGATGAATTGGAGGTTTTTATAATGCATATTGAAGATGGTATTTTATCTCCCCAGGCATGGGGAACATGGTATGGCATCACTGCTGCATTTGTTATCCCAGGCATTCGAGAAATCAAAAAAAGATCTCAGGAAAATTTATCGTACAAGCCTTTTTTAGCTATGACTGGTGTGGCTGTATTTGTTATATCAGCCATGCACTTGCCCGTTCCTGTAACCGGTTCCTGTTCTCATCCATGTGGTACACCACTGGCAGCTATTATTATAGGTCCTTTTGCTACTGCTGTTATTTCAGCTATTGTTCTCTTTTTTCAGGCTATATTCCTAGGACATGGGGGTATTACTACCATTGGGGCTAATACCTTTTCTATGGGGATTGCAGGAGCTTTGCTGGGTTATTTATGCTGGAGAGTATTAAGACTTGCTCGCAGCCCTATATGGTTAGCTGCTGGAGTAGCCGGATTAATTGGAGACTTAGCTACATATTTAGTTAGTGCTTTAGAACTTGCAATTAGTTTACATGGTAATGTTCCTCTAGTAAAACAATGGATGATATTCTTTATGGGTTATGCACCTACTCAACTGCCACTTGCCATAGCTGAAGCTGTATTTACTGCGGCAGTTCTACAAGCAATGCTTAGCAGACGTCCTGACTTACTTCCAAACATACTAACTGACGAAGAAAAAGAAAAGCTAAGGGAGGCGAGAAAAGTTGAACTCAATAAGTAAACATGAAAGACAATCTGTTAAATGGTTTGATAAATATACTAAGATATTACTCGCAGTAATGTTTGTAATCTTACTTTTTATATTTGCATCAGGTAAATACATGGATAGGCATAAGATGGAAGCAGGTGGAACGGATGATAGCGTTAATAACATGGCTTCAAAAGTAACCAAAATAGAACATCATCCATTTATAGAACTGCCTGGTGATGCCGAAGTAGGAGCCTTCTCAGTAGCAAACTTTTTTGCTGGATTGATTGTTGGTCATCATTGGGAAAAACTATTTGGTGAATCAGCATCAAAGAAAAAAGAAGCTCATTTAGAGGAAGAGTAGACTATGGATATCTCTCGTTTTAGTAAAATCTCTGATAGAGATACCTTATTACATCGTTTAGACGGAAGGGTTAAGACTGTAATTTTTTTAAGCGGTATTATAATTACCACCCTTCTTTTCCATTGGTATTTGGTAGTATTTCTTTGGGTGGTTACTTTATTTGCCTTTAGCATTTTAAACCTACCCTGGCATAACTTACTCACAAGATTAATTATGCCTTTTGGGATAGCATGGCTAGTTTTCTTTAGCTTACTTTTTACTAATGGTAGTCATATTTTGTCTGTTATTTATATAGGCCCAATCCATATGAAAGCTTACAAGGAAGGCTTACAACTTGGAACTTTGATGTTACTGCGTATTATGACAGCTGTTACTATGTGCTGCGTTCTATCATTTAGTACACCTATGATTGAGATTCTGGAAACACTAAGGATATGTAAGATTCCTGGTATAATTGTGGATATAGCCGATATGATGTATCGATATGTTTTTATTATTCAGGAGACAGCACATAACATGAGACAAGCTCAACTTAGCCGCATGGCTGGTAATTTATCATGGGTACAGAAAGCTCGTGATACTGGAATGGTTGCAGGATATGTTCTAATTAAATCTTTTGATCGTAGTGTAAAAATATATAATGCCATGCTATCAAGAGGATATACTGAAGAGAGTATTACTTCAGATTATTTTATTAATACAATTCCTAAAAAAGATCTGTATTTTGGAATTGTAGCCATTGTTTTGCTAATTACTTTAGTTATTCTAAATATAAGTATTTGAAGAAAGGACTAGAATATGGAACTAGTAAATGTATCTCAAGTCAATTATAAATATAGTGACGGGTTTGTAGCACTTAATAATGTTAATATAAAAATACATGAAGGAGAAAAAATTGCTATAATGGGACCTAATGGTGCAGGCAAATCAACTCTTTTTCAACTTTTTAACGGCTTACTGCAAGCTACATCAGGTACCGTTACTATTAATAATTTAAAAGTTTGTAAAAAAAATTTACCAGAAATCCGTCGTAATGTTGGTATGGTTTTTCAAGATTCAGATGACCAGCTTTTTTGCTCTACAGTACGTCAAGAGATTGCCTATGGATTAATGAATATGCATGTCTCACGAGAGAGTTTAGATACATCTATTTCCTGGGCCTTGGATATAGTAGGTTTGAACGGATACCAAAATAGAAGTCCCCATAATTTGAGTGGAGGAGAAAAAAAGAGAGTAGCCATAGCTAGTGTTCTAGCTATGCAGCCCCAAATTTTAGTCTTAGATGAACCCACTGCCGCCTTGGATCCACGCGGTGTAAGCAAACTTATTAAATTATTGAATTCCATCAATCGTGATTTAGGAATTACTCTAATTTTTGCTACTCATGATGTTGATATTGTTCCATTACTTGCTGATAGAATATATCTTTTAAGTAAAGGAGAACTTGTTTTAAGTGGAACTACAACAGAAGTATTTAGTAATAAGAACACTCTGCGTGAAATTGACTTGAGATTACCAAGGGTAGCTCATTTAGCAGAACTTCTTGCACGTGATGGTGCTTTAAAGATGGATAATATGCCTTTAACTATTGGACAGGCAAGAAACCTTTTAGAACACAATAAATAAAAATTATCATATATGGCTAGTTTAACCAGAATCGTATTATATTTTATTTATGATTGAAGGAAAGTAACAATGAATAAATCAAAACTTTATCCTAGTATGACAGCATTATTAGCATCAATTTTATTTGGTGCAAGTACTCCTATAACAAAAATACTTTTAGGTCAAATTGAGCCTATTCCTCTTGCTTCATTTTTATATCTTGGTAGTGGATTCGGGTTGTTTATTTTCCAAATTATTGCCTTAATGACTAAGAGACAACCTATAAATGAAGCACCTTTGAAAAAGAAAGACTTTATATGGCTCTTAGGTGCAAGTGTTGCAGGTGGAATTATTGCACCTATTATTTTGTTAGAAAGTCTTAAAATAACCCCTGCTTCAACTGCTTCATTATTGTTAAATTTTGAAGCAGTTGCAACTACAATTATTGCAATAGCATTTTTTAAAGAAAATGTGGGGAAACAAATTTTAAGTGCAGTAGCATTAATTACACTTGCAAGTATTATTTTATCATGGAATTTTAAAAATGAATGGGGTTTTTCAATAAGCTCTTTAGGAATAATTTTGGCTTGTTTTTGTTGGGGAATTGACAATAATTTTACAAGGAATATTTCCTCCAAAAATCCATTTTCTATTGTTACACTAAAAGGAATTATTTCAGGTTCATTTTCTCTTGTTTTATCTATAATATTAAAAAATCAAATACCAGACTTGAAAGTTATAACAATTGCTATGATTATTGGTTTTTTCTGTTATGGTTTAAGTATTGTATTATTCGTATTTGCCATGAGAGATTTAGGAAGTACAAGAACCAGTGCATTATTTGGGACTGCCCCATTTATTGGATGTATTTTGTCTTTTATTTTACTAGGTGATATTCCAAGTACTATGTTTTTTATATCACTCCCCATTATGATTATTGGAGCAGTACTTTTACTAAAAGAAGAACATAATCATAAGCATATACATGAAGTAATTCAACATGATCATAGACATAATCATAATGATTTACATCATTATCACCAGCATTCTGGTGAGGAAACCATTATACGGGGTTATCATTCACACTTACATACACATAAGGCAACAGAACATATCCATCATCATTCACCAGATATTCACCATAGACATGTACATTAATTTATAGGGCATAATGATTAAAAAACACTTGCGATTTTAATAAATTCAGACTTTTCAGCTGACACTTACATTTTTTAAGTATTAGCCAAAATTCTTGTTTAGTCGAGTAATATTTTACATTTATAAAGGTAATAATTGTATATGATTAAATCATAAACGTAGATTTCTGTGATATGTTGGTAAAAGAAAACCAGATACAGGATTCATAAAAAAACTGTAAAGCATTGCTTTAGTTTTTATATTTATGTATACTTAGATTAAATTTAATATTCTAGATTATAGGTGACTAAAATATAACTTATTTTAGTTTAAAAGGGAAGCTAGGTGAAATTCCTATACGGTCCCGCCGCTGTAATAGAAGAGTCCTTATAAAATACCACTGGTAAAACTGGGAAGGTTGTAAGGATAATGAGACTTAAGTCAGAATACCTGCCTATATTTATGTACTATCTACTCTACGAGCGATAGAGGGGATTGTTAAAATGATGAGTTTACTTATTTTTTATGATTGAGTAATCTTTATTTATGATTCCTTTTAGCATATCAGTTAGAAGGATTTTTATTTTATAATAAATATTTATATAATACGCAGCCCTATAAATATTGAAGGATATGCAGAACAGAATAATTATATGTCATAAAAGGATTAAAAACATGAGTAACAAAATATCAAAGGTTATAAGTAGAAGTATTGCTGAAGAATTAGAGATAGAAACTGGAGATATCTTAATTAGTATAAATGGTACTAAAATTAAAGATATAATAGATTACAAGTTTCTATTGGCAGATGATTACATAGAAGTTGAAATAGAAAAGAAAAACGGAGAGATTTGGACTTTAGAAGTTGAAAAAGAATGTGAAGAGGATTTAGGAATCGAATTCGAAAAGGGAATTATAGATGAAGCTCGGAGTTGCCGTAATAATTGTCTTTTTTGTTTTATTGATCAGTTGCCAAAGGGAATGCGAAGGACCTTGTATTTCAAGGATGATGATTCAAGATTATCTTTTCTTCAAGGAAATTTTGTAACCTTAACAAATATGACTGATGAGGATATAGACAGAATTATTAGATATAGAATCAGTCCTATAAATGTTTCAGTACATACAACTAATCCAGAACTCAGAAAAAAAATGCTAAATAACAGATTCGCCGGAAATATTTATAAAAGGCTCGAGAAATTAGCAGCTGCAGGGATTAAAATGAACTGTCAAATAGTATTATGTCCTGGGTACAACAATGGAAAAGAATTAATTAAAACAGTTAAGGACTTATATAAATTATATCCTTCTGTTGAAAATGTGGCAGCAGTGCCAGTTGGTGTTACTAAGTTTAGAAAAAATCTAAATGAAATAACCTTATACAATGCTGAAAGTGCTAAAGCAGAACTTAATAACATTAGTAAGTTCCAACAGAAAGCTTTAAAGAAGATTGGAACTCCATTCATTAGGTTATCGGATGAATTTTATGTGCTATCAGGAAGTGAAATTCCAAATACTAAATTCTATGGAGAATTTGATCAGATTGAAGACGGTATAGGAATGATTAGGTTTTTTAGAGATAGTATTACTAAAAATCTAAAAAACCTTAAAACGAAGGGGAAAGGTTCTTTTACCTTAATTACAGGTGTTTCAGCATATAATGAAATATTATGGGCTGCAAAAGCTATTGAAGAAAGAAATACTGAGGTTAAAATAAACGTTCATAAAATTATAAATTATTTTTTTGGTGAAACAATCACTGTAGCTGGTTTGTTAACTGGACAGGATATTATGAAACAAATACAAGCTGATAGTGTTTTAAATTATATAATAATGCCTAGAAATATGTTTAAAGCTGGAGAAAACATAATGTTGGATGATGTTACTGTAGATGAACTAGAAAAATATTTTAAGAAAGATATTTTAATATGTGATTATACAGGTGAAGACCTAATTCAACTTATTAATGATAATATTTAATCTGTAGAAAATGATTATATCAAAAATATAAATAAAGTATAAACTAAAAAATGTTTTATTAAGAGGGAGGGAAGTATAAGATGACATTACAGCAACTAAAATACGTAATTAAAATTGCAAACTGCGGATCAATTAATATTGCTGCTAAAAAGCTTTTTATTACTCAACCGAGTCTTTCTAATGCAATTAGAGAGCTTGAAACTGAACTAAATATAAGTATTTTTCAGCGTACAAACAGAGGAATTAGTGTTACAGTTGATGGAGCAGAATTTTTAGGTTATGCACGACAAGTGGTTGAGCAAACAGAATTATTAGAAAAACGATATATTAATACAAAGCCTTCAGCACAGCATTTTTCTGTATCAACTCAGCATTATGCCTTTGCTGTTAATGCTTTCGTTGACTTAATAAAAGAATATGGAAATGATGAATACGAGGTTAGCTTAAGCGAAACGAAAACTCATGAAATTATTGATGATGTAAAAAATCTTCGAAGTGAAATAGGAATCTTATACTTGAATGAGTTTAATTCAAAAATCCTAAACAAAATGTTTAAGGAAAATAATTTAAAATTCACAAAGCTATTTGTAGCAAAACCACATGTGTTTATTAGTGTAAATAACCCTCTTTCAAAGCAAAAACGAGTAACTATTAAAGATTTAGAGAATTATCCTTATTTATGCTTTGAGCAGGGAGAATATAATTCATTTCACTTTTCTGAGGAAATTCTAAGTACTCTTTCTCACAAAAAAAACATCAGAGTTAGTGATAGAGCAACTCTTTTTAATCTATTAATAGGCTTAAATGGATATACTATCTCAACGGGAATTCTAAGCTCTGATTTAAATGGAAATGATATCATTGCAGTACCTCTAGACGTTAATGAAAAAATAACAGTTGGTTGGATTTCACATAAAAGTATTACACTTAGCCAACTTGCAAATGTCTATATTAGTGCACTGAATGATATTATTTTAAAATTCGGGGTAATTGGAGCATTCGTGACATGAAGTGCAAAGCAGCTTGTAAATAATGGTATATTGTAGCTGTTTAGAGTAATTTACAGCAATCAAGAATTCTAAATTTAAAAATTTTACTAAAGTCTAAGACGTTCCAAAAATAGAAAATCACCTATCAAGGTGAAATTTGCCCTAAAATTAAAATTAGGTGTTTTAAGAACTGGTCAAAAGAAATTTAGTGTCTAAGTATCTGACGTATGGACATATATATGGTTATAACAAGTTAATCTTCTAAAAATTTCAATAAATACTTTCATGGAGTGCTGC